>CAZJHC010000254.1:0-5662 GCA_964545645.1 uncultured Saprospiraceae bacterium | reverse complement strand
GTATATGATAAGCCGATGATCTACTATCCGTTATCTACATTAATGTTATCGGGGATAAGAGACATTTTGATCATATCATCTCCAGATCATCTTCCTATGTTTGAGATTTTATTGGGTGATGGTTCTGCGATTGGTTGTAATATCAGTTATAAGGTTCAACATGAACCAAATGGCCTTGCGCAAGCATTTGTGCTTGGGGAAGACTTTATAGCCGGGGATGCAGCATCGTTAATTTTAGGAGACAATATATTTTATGGAAACGGGCTTAGCGAGAGCCTACAAGCTTGTTTTGTTCCTGATGGAGGTGTTGTATTTGCTTATCGGGTAAAAGATCCCGAGCGTTATGGTGTTGTAGAATTTGATGAACAGAATAAAGCTGTTTCTATCGAGGAGAAACCTGAAATCCCCAAGTCTAATTATGCTGTACCAGGCTTATACTTTTACAATAATGATGTAGTTGATATAGCTAAGAACCTTAGGCCTAGTCCACGTGGAGAGTATGAAATTACCGACGTTAATAAAATCTATCTTCAACAAGGAAAGCTAAAAGTTGAAGTGCTTAATAGAGGAGTGGCTTGGTTAGATACTGGAACGCACCAGTCATTATTGCAGGCAGGACAATTTATTGAAGTTATAGAACAACGACAAGGGCTTAAAATTGGTTGTATTGAAGAGGTTGCCTATAAGATGGGTTTTATCGGCGATGATCAGTTAGAACAACTGGCCAATAAATTCATCAAAAGTGGATATGGTAATTACCTCTTTGATCTACTAAACCGAGGTTAATGATTAAAAAGATGGTCTCATGAACATGCAAAAGATTCTTACCAGTATTATAGCAGTTGTCCTGTTTTTCTTTATCTACAACTTCTTCTTCAAGACACCGAGCTTCGATAACGGGGTGAGTGCTCCAGCTATAGAAACACAATTGATTGATGGTACAGACTTCAAACTCGAAGATCTTCAAGGGAAATATGTCCTAATTGATTTTTGGGGCTCGTGGTGTGGACCATGTATCCGAGAGATCCCCGAACTAAAGAAACTCTATAGCGACTATCATGGTAAAAACTATAAGGACGCTGATGATTTTGAGGTGTTGAGTATTGCTCTAGAAAAGTCGGATAAATATACAAGGAGAATTATTAAAGATCAGGCCCTTAACTGGCCATATCATATCATAGATGTATCTCGGATTGTGATGCTGTCCAGTATCGCACAAGACTATGATGTAAAGAACCTACCGACTAAGTTTTTACTTAATCCTAAAGGTCAAATTATTGGGACCAATCTCTCCTACCATGAGACCGCTAAGATGTTAGACGCTCGGCTACAGTAGTACTTAGTTGATTTAGGTTATCAGAGGAGTAGTAAGATTTGATAAGCTCTATATCATATTTTGATTTGATATGAGCTCTTCCTCGTTGGCCCATTACTACCCTGTCAGAATGAGAGATAGATAGTATTTTTTCAATTTTTTCAATGAGCACTTGGACGTCTGAATCTTTGCAGAGGTAACCACTGATACGATCAACTACTACTTCTTGACAACCTGGCTGTTGACTGGTTATGATAGGTGTTGCCATACTTGCTGCCTCCAATAATATTCTAGACAAACCCTCCTGATAATATGAAGGGAAAACAAGACAATCAGCTCGTTGAAGATATGGCCTCACATCTTCTGTACTTCCTAAATAGTTGATGACACCTTTGTTTTGCCAGTGTATCAATTCGTTGTAATGAATAGATTCAGGGTTGTTTTCATCAATGAAGCCAAGGACTTCGAAGCGTATATGTGGATACGACTTTTTGATAGCTTCCGCAGCTGAGATATATTGATAGATTCCTTTGGGTCTTATGAGCCGTCCTGCGAAGAGAAATCGAATAATACCACTTTCTTTTTTGGCTTTAGGGCGGAATCTTTGAGTATTAATTCCTTCAGAGGGGAGGATACGGAATGTAGACCGTTTAAGGATTCCTGCCTGTATAAATTTGAATTGGTCATGGTCATTTAAAAACCACACTTCGTCAGCGAAGGAGGCGGCTAAGGTATAGAGCCATTTACTCACAAGATTAGAGAGTCGTGATTTAAACAGGAACATCTTACCAAGGCCCGTGACTACAATAATGCTCAATGGTATACGGGCTAAATATCCGCTAATGGCACCATAGATGTTAGGCTTAATCGTATAGTGATAAACCTTGTGAAAACTGTATTGTCGGTACAAGCGGAATAGTGACCAGGCATAGCGGAGATCTTGAAGAGGGTTGATCCCATAATTGTCCAGTTTGATAGGAATAAAGTGAATCCCTTCAGCGATTAATTTACTACTGTAGTTATCCCAAGGAGCAATCACATATACTTCTTGACCTTTTGACATGAGATATCTTATGACATCAATCCTAAAGTTATATATGCTCCAAGAGGTATTGGATACGAAGGCTATCTTAAGTTTACCTGTCGGCATAATCTACACAAAAGGGCTATCCTTGAATGAACCTCGAAGCTGTTTAATAGCTTGTTCTTCTTCTCGAGGATAGATCAACAGAACGTCTTCTTCGTCTATCACGATGTAATCTTTAAGTCCTTTTATAACTACAAGCTTGTCAGCATTATATGATCTAACCATGTTTTGAGATGCATCTTCTAGATGGATATGCTTTGTTGCTGAGACATTGTTTTGATCATCCTTATTGCTAAAGTCATACAAGGAATTCCAGGTTCCGAGATCGGACCAACCTATATCAGTTGGGATGGTATACACATTCTTAGCGTGCTCGAGGATGGCGAAGTCTACAGAAATACTTCTGGTTAATGGATATACTTCGTTGATATATTCTTGTTCTTGGGAAGTATTGTATTTAGTCATGTCTGCACAGAGAACATCGGTAATGTCTCCTGCCGACTGAGCAAAGGATTGTATAATAGTGTTTGCACTCCAAACGAATATTCCGGCATTCCATACAAAGCCTCCTTGGTCGAGGTATGTTTGAGCAGTTTCTCTGTCTGGCTTTTCTTTGAACTCTTTAACTGTCTTGACATCAGAGTTGTCATTAATGTAATTGATGTAACCATATCCTGTATCCGGGCGAGTGGGCTTGATGCCCAATGTTACTATTGCTGGATGATTCTCTGCATAGTCAAATGCTTTATGGAGGTCCGAAATAAATTGACTCTCCTTCATGATCACATGATCTGATGGGAGCATGGCAAATACAGCATTGGGGTTTTTCGCTTTTAGATGTAGTGCTGTGTAAGCCACACAAGGTGCGGTATTATTTCTTGACGGCTCCAACAAGATCTGTCCTATAGTGATATCAGGAAGTTGCTCGAGAATTAAGTCTTTATACAGGTGATTAGAGACGATCAGGATGTTCTCCTTAGGTACGATTTTAGCCGCTCGCTCATAGGTAGATTGTATTAAGGACTGACCGGTGCCAATGATATCCAAAAACTGCTTTGGGCGCATCTCTCTACTTGCAGGCCAGAACCGGGATCCTACTCCTCCAGCCATAATGGCAATAAAATAATTGCTTTTCATCTAAGGGAAAATATAAGTTTTAAGAAGGGCATATTAGAAATAATCGCAATATAAACTATCTCAATTTTGATTCATAGTTTGCATAAGATTCCTTTAGCTGGGAGCTTAGCGCCTGATACAATTGAACAGACAGGACTTCCCTTTTTTTAATCTCTTCTATTGATAGCTCAGCGAGAAATGATTTGATCTCGGAATTACTCGCATAGTCATTGCTGACCCTCCAGCCAACAGGATCTATGTATTCCCAAGTATCACTCTGATCACTGCCATGATATAGGACAGCACCACCAACAGAGAGCGCAAATAGTGCTTTGGAAGGAACACAGATATGTGTCCATTCATCAAGGAGAGTTACGATATGGATATGGGCAAATGTGAGATCAGGCTCTGTCATTTTGTCCACGATATGGACAGTGATATTGTTTTCGATGCTATTCAAGAAATGTTCTGATTTTGCCCCGGAGACATTTACTATCAGCCGATGTTTGGAAGGGTCTAAATGATTGGCGAGAGTTACAAGAAATTGATCATCATGAGCTGAGCCCAAATTCCCCTTGTAGAGTAGATAGATCAGATGGTCTCCCTCGTACCAAGAGGGATGCTGGTCGGAATCTATTATGTTCAGCTCTTGTAGCCCTATTGGTAAATTGATATTGTTGGCATAGTCAAACTCATTTAGAATGTAACTCGCTTGTTGCTCCCCTAGCGCCAATACATGCTCGGGGCTGTATGCCTTAAGCCTACCCAGATACCATTTGTAAATAGGATTACCCTTCCTTACCAGTCCTTTTGCGGCAAATGCCTGAGGGTAGATATCCATAAACCAAAAGCTCGTATCAGAAGGGACCAAATAGTATGTTGCAATAAGTTGCAAGAATGGAGGATCTGACATCACGATAGTATGATCGACTCCGGAAGACTTTGCTCTGCGAATAAGTCGCCAAGCATCTGTGAAATCTGCCAACAGTCGTCGAACAATGTTCTTCCCATCATATGAACTATTAATCCATATTCTGTCTATTCCATCGGTGGTCTTAGGAACTTCGGCTCTATTCGGGAGAGTGCTGATAAACTGAACTTGATGACCAGCATCTCTAAGATAAAGTGCGAGTTGATATGCGTGAAAACCTGTCGCTGATCGTAGCGGAGAGAATCTTTTGTTTATGATCGCAATGTTCATATCAACTATTGGCTACTTTCTGATAAAAACTGCGATGCTGTTCTTGAAACGAGTGCTTGCTAAAATTTTCCTGGGTAGTCCTAAGAGCGTTATGACCGTACTTGAGTCTGAGTTCATCATTACCTTTTAGGCGAAGAATTGCGTCAACGTAAGATGTTGCATTTCTATCATTGATAACTATTCCGCTATGTGAGTCTCTGACTATTGATGTCATATCTCCTACATCTGAGCTGACTATAGGGAGTCCTGTTGCCATCGCTTCCCAGACACTTAGAGGGCTCGATTCATGAGTAGATGTACAAAGATATATAGAAGAGCTCTGTAAATAATCCGGAATGTCAGAGCGATATCCATGGAGTGTAAGGTTCTTTAAGTCATAGGATGAGATCTTGCTTAAAAGCGAATCGGCATAGGCTTGCTGGCTTTTTAGGATTGGTCCTACTATATGAAATTTAATATCGTTGTGTCCTTCTTGTTGCATGGCATGAGCGATATCGATGAGCAGTTCCAGGCCTTTCCATTTATTGATATAACAAGTTGTAATCACATGAAATTCCTCACGGGATAGGACATCGCTCGATCCAGGAGCATAGATAGAATGATCAATAGAAGAGGGGATCACGACTTGATTAGCTGATTGTAATTTTGGAAAAGAGTTGTTGTAAAATTCTTTGGAACGCTCACTGACGAAGATGAAATGATTACAATATCTATGATATCTCATAAATATCATTCTGCTCAAGGTCCCTAGGAAGCTATCGTGCATTACCCAGACGCTTGGCAATTTGGACCTATATGCGGCAACAACACCTTTTACTTGAATTGCGCCATGACAGACGACTAAGTCGGGATTCATTTCTTCGAGCATCATGGCAAGGGCACTGACCTCAGTATTGAAGCTTCGCAGATATGACCACACTGCTCTCCTTTGCGGAATTTGGAG
>CAZJHC010000253.1:0-5712 GCA_964545645.1 uncultured Saprospiraceae bacterium | reverse complement strand
ACATTATGTATTGGGCTATTGTTAATAATTGAATATAAATTCTTTTGTTATTGATAAATCTGGAACATATATTTGAGTTATGATCGGACGCTTACCCAAGTGAAAAGATCATGTTCTTTGAGAAAATGTCGGAAGATTAAGATGAAGCGAACTGAAAGAAGAAATTCGGACAGGGAGTGAGGGAGTAATCTCAAATCAGAAGGAAAGGGAATCAAAAAAAGGGGCAACCTGGAAAGAGAGGAACATGAAAACTGAGAAAATCATCTCAAAAAACAGAAGACATTGCAGTATTGACGCAGTGGAACGAAACGCAACTGAATACTTGGGAGCGAAGAGGGAAACAAATCGGAATGACCTAAGGATCAGGAGAGAAGAAAGAGTAAAATCTGAGCAGCTCAAATGAAAAAAGGGAAAATGAAGAGAGTAAATACAAAGACAAAGACAGAGGGATAAGGACTTAGGGACTTATCCCTCTTTTTTATTGCCCACATTTCATACCTGAATATCATTAATTCGACGAGTTCAATAAACTATATTGACACGAATTATGATTTACTACTCAATTCAACGACGTTTTTGGCTATTTCACCGATCAAAATTTAGAAAGGCTGGTTTCACCCTGATGTTTGCAATAAAAAATTAGAACCATGAAAAAATTCAAAATTCTTATTGCCGCATCACTTTTCGTATTGGTATACAGCTGTATTCCTTCATTACACCCAATCTACAGTGAGGAAAACAGGATTACTGACGATAGACTCATTGGGGATTGGGTGAGTCAAGGAGTGATCGATGCATCCATAACTGTGACATCGTCTTTGAGTTCAGATGATTCCACAAAGTCTATATCAGATTGGAAACTGATGAATGAGATAGTACAAAGATCAGATGAAGAATATAGTTGGAAGTTTGAGCGGGCAGGTGCTGTAACGGCATCCTTTGAGCGAGGAGAAAGTAACGCCTCAATATCTATGTCTATTTCTGCTAAGTCTCTGTTGCCAGATGGATTTAAGCTAGATCATTTCGATCCACTACCCTTCTATATATTAACCCACACATCTTATGAGCGAGGAGATACTATTAAGGATTACATGTTAGTTAACTTGACTTATATCGGAGCGGATCTGTACATGGACTTTTATCCATATTCTTTGAAAGATAAGAAGATGAGAACTCGATTTGCATCTAACCATATTAAAGGCCATACATTCGCTAAGGTAGCAATCAAAGATAATGAGGTAACCCTCCAATCATTTAATCAAGAATACATCTCAGATCTAATCAAGAGTAAGCGAGTACGTATCAAACACGATATCTTAGGAGAAGATCAGATTCTACTGACCGCATCTACAAGTGAATTACGTGCTTTTATAGAGAAGTACGGCAACGATCCTGACCTATATGATACCGAGGAAACCTTAGTATTAAACTAATGAGCATCCTTAAAGAATTAATAGCTACGACTTTCCAGAATAGAATGATTCATATCATTCTATTCTGGTCTTTATCTTTTGTTGTACTGCATCAACTATTTACGATAGACTATAACAATGGATGGGCGGATATAATCTTCACAGTTTTGTTTCATATACCATTGATTACTGTAACCATAATTAATGTGATACTCGTAAAACGCTTTTTCATAAAAGGCTCTTATTTAGTGTACTTTGGGTTTGTTTTGGGGCTATTTCTGCTAGGTATACTATTGTTTAGATTCACTTTTGGGCCAATTACAGATGCGCTCAGTCCAACCTATTTCATCACATTGTTTCACTCGGCGTTTGAGATCAGTCAGTTCTTGTTGAGCTACCTTATCATCACCTTATTGTTGACCGTTCTTAGCAATTGGTTCACCGTCAGAAATGAGCAGTTATTATTAGAAAAAGCAAATAACGAAGCGAATCTCAACTTACTCAAAGCTCAGCTGCACCCCCATTTTCTATTCAATAGCTTGAATAACATATACTCATTAGCACAATCTAATCCCACAGTATCTGGATATATATTAAAGCTTTCTGATAGCCTAAGATATATGACCTATGAGACACAAGATGAGCTCACTCTACTGAGTGATGAATTGAACTATCTCAACAATTACATAGAGCTGGAGAAACTTAGACTCAATAATGATCAATCTGTTTCACATTCTTTTACTGGAGACCCAGATGGCTTGTTAATCGCCCCACTTATGTTTTTACCTTTTATAGAAAACTGTTTCAAGCATTGCGATCGAAGATATCCACAGATTGATATATCCCTTCATATCGATGAGGAAATGGTAACCTTAAGCACTTCTAATAATCTCGACCATGAGAAATCTGCAATTATTGGAGGTGTTGGACTGCAAAACATCAAACAGCGAATGAAGATTCTATATCCAAATAAGCATCAGTTAAATTATAATATTCATAATGATAGATTCATACTGACTTGCACCATTAACCTTAGCCCAATTAATTAGCCTTAACTCAACAAACACAAAACACATGCCCTATACTTGTATCATCGTAGACGACGAGCCATTAGCAAGGCAAGTACTATCCGATCTAATAGGAGATATCGATCAAATAGAGGTGATAGGAGCATGTGCTGATGCTTTAGCGGCCGCAGATCTTATTCGCATGTCATCTCCTGACATCTTATTCTTGGATATTAATATGCCTAAACTCAATGGTTTAGAATTAAAGCGTAGCCTGCAAAACCATAACATCACCATTTTCACAACTGCATATCCAGATTATGCAGTCGAGGCATTTGAGGTAGAGGCGTTTGATTATATTGTCAAGCCCATATCCTTTGATCGTCTATTTAAGTCTTGCCAGCGAGCCATTAGTTTTTTGGAGTCCAAAGATGATAGAGAAAGTAACCACATCATAGGAATCAAGGAGAACAAGCGTCTCTATCGCATCGAAACCAATCAAATCAGCCATATACAGGCTTACGGAGATTATATTCGCATATACACTCCTGATAAAACTTACATTTCGAAGGATAGGCTTACGAACATAGAATCATCTCTTCCTTCAGACTTTATTAAGGTTCATCGTTCGTACATAGTTAACACTCAGCACATAGATTATATCGAAGGTAATTTTGTTATGATTACCAAGCATCAGATTCCAATTTCAGCAACAGGAAAAACCATATTAATGGATCGCCTGTAATACTTTGATCATATCGACATCTACCATTTTGTGAATAGTCGAGATTTAGATAATTTAGTCGATAGCAAAATGATCAATCATGAAATATTTATTCACCACCCTCTTAAGCATAACTATAACCCTAACATCCTTTACACAGTCTGAAGAGGCCCTTAAAGACGCCCTCGAAGGGAAGCGAGTAGAAATACTCATTGAGATGCCCGCTACCTCCGCAGGTATCGATCTAGAGATCAATAAAAGTCGGCTAATGGATTTCAATGACTACTCCGCCCGTATTAAAGAACATGGGATTGCTCTATATCCTGGAGATGTAGTTATGATTACTAAGATAGCAGTAAAGAAAAAACACATCGAATTTCAATTAGCAGGTGGTGGATATGGCACTTTTTGGGATGAATCATCAAATGTGTCCTCGAGCCGAATCGATAAATCTTCCAGAGAAAAAGAGCTGGAGCAACTACTCTCCGATGAGAACCAAGAGCTCTCTAAGCGCAAGGAGCTCCAAAACGAATTGGAAGACCTACGATCCGAGCGTAATCGCCAACAACAGGTAGCTGATCGCAGTGCTAATTTTGAGTCGGAGATGAAAAAACAGCGCATAGAGGATAAGAAGCTACAGTCTGGGTCAAGATTTAATATAAGATTGGGGAGACGGTTGGAAGCTGCTGATATGACCGTAGATTTCTTAAAAAGGGTATTAGAAGAATATGTCAACTTCACACCCAGCAATAGTTCTGTTGACACTAGTAGTGGGGCTATGGCACCATCTAAGGGGCAGCTCACAAAAGGCACCCTCCTCAAAGATGCGGTCGCCATACATGGCCTCCCTAACAATATGAGCACCAACGAAGAGTGTGGATTAAAAGTAACCAAGTGTGACTTTGACCTTGATAATCAGACGATTAAAGCCACATTTGTCGAGGATGTTTTAGTAAGCTACATGATACAATCAAAATAAGCTTTCTTATCAGTATCCTCATTTGCCTTCCGTCTTCAGCTCATTGATAGGATCTATATCTATCAAGATAAGGCACTTAATCTCATTGGACCAACAGCTATGCTTTAGATCGCCCTATCTGACTAACACAAAGAGGCATAACCATATACTTTTTTTCTAACATCGATCTTTAACTTAAACGTCCCTCACCACTACCACGATCCCATAAGGCTTTTGGCCATTGAAAGCATCACCACAATCATTATCAATGCGCTCAAATCCCCTTGGATTAGCAATAAAATAGGTACTTAATATCGACACGTAAGTAAAGGGATCTACATAACTACTAAAGAAGTGATCCTAAACTTTCATAATCTCCTTATCTTACATCCTCCAACGGAAATATCCTCATGTCTGAACGCAAACTTGCCGCCATTTTATTCGCCGATATCGTCGGGTACACCGCTCTCATGCAGCAAGGCGAAGCTACAGCGATGGACATTCTCAATCGTTTTCAAGAAGTAACTACTGCTAAAGTCACAAAACATCAAGGAGAGATTATAAAAACCTATGGTGATGGTAGCCTCATCCTTTTTGATAGTAGTGTAGATGCTGTCAATTGTGCTCATGACATGCAGTTGGCATTTAGGCAAGGGACAATAGTGCCTCTGCGCATAGGCATCCACGTCGGAGAAGTGGTAAGGAAAGGCAATGATGTTTTTGGCAATGGAGTCAATATCGCCGCTCGAGTAGAATCTATAGGAATTGGAGGAGCAGTTTTGATGAGTTCTTCTGTGCAAAGGAGAATCAAAAATCAAGAAAGACTGCACACACAACTTCTGGGGCAATTTGACTTTAAGAACGTAGAAGAACCAATAGAGGTTTATGCATTGGCTAATGAGGGTATGATAATACCTGACAAAAACAAGCTGCCAGGAAAATCCAAAAGAATCTTGTCAACAAGGCTGATAACAATATCCACATTGTTATTATTCCTATTGGCATGTCTTGTCAACTGGTTTAGCGATAACAATAATGCAGAGCGCACTATTGGATCGTCATTAGCCGTATTGCCATTTACTAATATGAGTAGTGGAGAAGACAACCAATATTTCTGTGATGGTTTGCATGATGACTTACTTACTCACTTGTCGCAAATGGGTAATACTAAAGTCATCTCAAGGACATCCGTATTGCGATATAGAGATACCCAGATACCCATTCCCGATATTGCCAGTCAACTGGGAGTTACTCATATATTAGAAGGCAGCTTTAGGAGAGCAGACAATCAAATAAGAGTCAACGTGCAACTAATCAATGCACAATCGGATGATCATGTGTGGTCAGAAATCTATGATCGAGAGTACAATAGTGAGAATGTCTTTAACATTCAATCAGAAGTGACTAAAAAAATCGCTGCTGCCTTAAATGCAAATTTATCAGAAGGACAGAAAGTCGCCGTCGAAGATAGACCAACGTCAAGCCTGGAAGCCTATGAAGCTTACTTAAAAGGTCGTCAGATCATGGCTAAAAGAAATACCCCTTCTCTCTTAGCTGCCAAAGAATTATTTGAAAAAGCCATCTCTTTAGACCCTGAATATGCTCAGGCTT
>CAZJHC010000252.1:0-5715 GCA_964545645.1 uncultured Saprospiraceae bacterium | reverse complement strand
ACTTAGATCTTTGATCTGTATGCTTGATGTTGATCAGCTTGATAGAACCGAATTCACCGATGAGTAGCTCTTTTTTTTTGTAGGATCAATTAATTGAATATGATCAGATGTTTCTTGCTCTTGTTGTAGGAACAGTAACTTACCTCACATCAGATACGTATATCGCACTTAGGGCATCAGCTTCGTCCATGTGCATGATGGTATCCAATTGTACTATCTCTGCTAGAGATTGGATATACTCCATGTTGGTATCATCGTGGTCGTTGACATACTGGAGTGCATAGTATATCTCTCGTTTGGCTTGCTTGCACCAACGATAATCCTCTTGACACTTTATAACGTAGGAGTAGCAGAGATTTTTTCTTGGCTCGATCCTGTTGGGAAATAAAGTCTTGGCATTAAAAAAATGATTGAGAGCGACATCTATATACATCTCTTTGAGGTAGGATTGACCCAAGCTCATAAATTGATAGTAGTGTTGGTTCATTGATGCCAGGTTTCGCTTTTGTCGCTCTTCTAACCAAGAGTCCCCTGCATTAAGCACTATGTCCTTTTGCTTTTTGTCAAAAGCTGGATTGCCTACAAAAATCTCGCTAATGAGTAGCACCAATAGAGAGAATACCACAAGGGTAGAGATAATGGGCTTAATTTGTTCTTTCCAATACATCATAGATTCAAATTAAAACATTGAAGCCTGAGATCAAAGCTTGATTGAACAACATTATCTGATATGTCTTAATATTGCGGTACAAGCCACGATCATATGCGTATTGCGATATACTTTATTTTTATATTATCTCAAGGGTCTATTATTGCTCAAGATGCTGTGAGTGAGATAAACAAAGAGATTACTCAGGACGAGATTAGGTCACATCTAACATTCATGGCATCAGATGCATTAAGAGGTCGAGATACCGGCTCGCAGGGTCTGGAGGCCGCTGCAGCATATATTACGTCGCACTTTATGCGCTGGGGATTAGATACTGTTTCAGGTTTTCCTAATTATCTACAGGAGGTGCCATTTGTTAAGATCACGCCTTCGAGTGCTGCGACTGTGGTTGTGGGAGCAGATACTTTGAACTTGTCCGATGACCTTATCGTCATGAACGGTCAGGATCAACAGAGTACGATACAAGGAGCGTATGTCGGACATGGTCAACCAGATGAATTGTCCGATGTGGATCTTCGATTCAAGTACGCTATATCTCAGGTAGGGGATGGGCACAATGAGGATGTAATGGCTATGTTACAAGAGTCTAAAGACAAGAGAAAAAGAATCATAGAAGCTGGTGGAATGGGCCTGATAGAGATCTATCAGTCTGTCCGTATGCCATGGAGCTTTTTGTCTCGATTCGGTCAGCGACAGCAGTGGTCTGTAGACTCCATAGGAGATAAGCGGCATGAACAGTTTGCTCATATGTGGGTACATACTACAGATTCATTGATCTTGGATAATTTGACAGACAATCATGGCCCACTACAGGTACAGATGAAAGGAATCCAGAAAGAAACTAGTGGCTCATCCAATGTGCTGGCTATCGTGCCGGGTACCGACCCGATACTGAGTGAGGAGTATATCGTCTATGGGGCGCACTATGATCATGTAGGTGTAGGAGCACCTGATGATCAAGGAGACACCATTTACAACGGTGCTCGTGACAACGCAACAGGAACTACAGCCATACTCTCGTTAGCTAAGTACGTAGCCAAGAATCCCCTCCGACGTACTGCGATGTTTGTCCTATATACTGCTGAAGAAAAAGGCCTCCTTGGATCCAAATGGTTCGTGGATCACGCTCCAGTATCATTGGATAAAATCAAATACTGTTTTAATATTGATAATGGGGGCTACAACGATACATCTATAGTCTCAGTGATAGGCCTCACAAGAACAGAAGCAGAAAATGTCATTATTGAATCTTGTGCTTCATTTGGGCTCGAAGCCATTGAGGACCCTGCCAAAGAGCAAGGACTTTTTGATAGATCTGATAATGTCAATTTTGCAAAACAGGGTATTCCTGCACCAACCTTTAGTCTTGGGTTTAGATCCTTTGATCAAGAGATATTTAAGTACTATCATCAGCCGGGAGATGAGGTGGAATCCCTCGACATGGCATATATCGAAAAGTATGTTAAGTCATTTATCCTCTCTGCGATCCTGATTGGCGATGCCGATCAGAATTTCTTTTGGAATGAGGGAGATAAGTACTATGATAAAGGTATGGAGCTATATCATAACAAATAGACGATCACGAGTCAGAAAATAGATGTAGACAAATTGTAATATGTATGTGGATACATATTAATGCTAAATACCATAATTTTGCTTATAGAAATGACTCTTTATCACCCTGTCCCTTTTATCACCTTTTTGGGACTTTTTTTTAAAAGTAAAGTAGGGAAATTAGGCTCACGCCAAAGTATATGGCTATGGTCTTGGCACCATCATAGTCCTTGGCTAGGCGCTGTCCAAATATCAACATGAGGTAAGCTACCATAGATAAAATGACGGCGTACAGAGCACACATAGGATCTTGACAGCATAAGAGACAATAGGCTCCTATAAGCCCCATCGCTCCGGCGATAAACTCTATGATCGTCAAGATTAAGAGCATAGGAGTGACAATAGATTTTAAAAAAGTCTTGCTGAAATGGCTTTGCAACCATGTTAGATTATTGGACCAATCAAGTGTCTTGTCAAGAGCAGATTGCAAAAATACTATGGCGATGAATAGGCTAATGCCTAATTGGCCTATGCTGACAGGGTTTAATAATTCTTTCATACAACGGTTTTGTTATGAGCTCGGCACTGTAGCCCTGACTAATTTACAGCCTTTCTGGCTATTCAACTCAATCTCAGTCATACTCGTGGCGAAAAAGCTATCTCCCTGATTCAGGTCAATTGTACTGTCTCCTGATCTAGCCGTGAGTATTCCTTCAAGGAGGATGAAACATTCGTTAGCCACAGTAGTGAGTGTTATCTGATTATTTTCGGAGATACTCAATAGGCGCAATTCAAATTCTTTGGCAGGACTCTTATATACTGATTCTCGTGTATTGATCAGTGTAGGTTCAATGATAATTGGAGTGACTGCTTCAAATACAAGATGCTCGAGTAGTGCAGGTATGTCGACATGTTTAGGCGTTAACCCCGCTCTGAACACGTTGTCACTGTTTGCCATTATTTCGACATTCTGTCCTTCTAAGTATGCATGTGGCACTCCTGCCTCTTGATAGATACCTTGCCCTGGAGTGAGATGTACGAGATTAAAAAAGTAGATCGAAAAAATTCCTTTATCATATCCATATTGATCAAAAGCTTGCTTGGCCCAATAGTTGGGATCACTTTTGTCAGTCAAATCTTGATCCAGGAGCTTTATACGCAGTGAAGTTAATGTGGCGGTAATCTCACCTTGACTCATAGTAAGCAAGTATGAGTAAAAACAACGGAGGTCATCTCCTACATGCATTGATAACGAAGAAAGCTCAGGAGTCTGGTTGATAGTGTTTTTAATCTCCTCTAGAGATTTCAATCCATGCAATAACCAAAAATCACTCAGCGCCATCATCAACTCAGGCTTGTGATTGTCGTCTTTGAACAAGCGATGCGGAGCATTAATTGGGATTCCTTCTTTTTGTTCCTTTTTATAACCTACAATAGCTTGTTTTTTGTTGGGGTGAGCCTGTATGGAGAGCATCTGGGATACATCCAATATCTTCAATAAATAAGGCACCGTAGCCAATTTATCAAGTGCAATCCACTGATCGTCAATGTTGATAGTCGACAGCCCACGTGGATGAACACCTAACCAATACTCTGCATGTGGATCTTGCTTTGTATTATCTATACCTATGAGATTGGGGATATAATCTGTACCTCCCCAGGCATAGTTTTGTATGGATCCTTTTAACGGGTAGATAGCAGAGAGAGCCTCTTTTTTATTCATCTTCTTGTAGGCATTCATGAGACCATTAGTTGAGGCGTCATGATTATTTATAGGGTTATTAGATTTTAGGTCTGAGAGGACTTTATGAGCTAGGACTTTGCCTAACTGTACTCCCCACTGATCAAAGCTGAAGATGTTCCATAGATAGCATTGGACAAATATTTTGTGTTCATACATGCCGATCAACTGTCCCAAAGCAAATGGAGTTAGTTTTTTTAGAAGGATAGTATTGCTTGGCTTATTTCCTTCAAACACCATGAATGGAGCAACCGCTTCATAAGTCTTAGGGTCGATGTCTTTTTGTTCAAAATCGGCAATGACCTCCTTTTTAGTTCTGCCATACATGAGTGCCTCCGTCTGAGCGAAAAAATTGGACATGAGCATATCGTGGTGCCCGTCAAGTGGATTGTGAGATTGGGCTATACCTATGAAGTCACATGGGATAAGTCTTGTGCCTTGATGTATCAATTGATAGAAGGCATGCTGTCCATTGGTCCCTGGTTCTCCCCAAATAATAGGGCCAGTATGGTATTCTATTTTGTTGCCGTCACGATCTATTGACTTACCATTGGACTCCATGTTAGCTTGCTGTAGATATGCAGCAAATCGATGTAAGTACTGATCGTAGGGCAATATGGCCTCACTGTGAGCTTCGTAAAAGTTGTTATACCATAGTCCGATCAAGGCCAGAATGACAGGGATATTTTGATTAAAAGGGCTCAATCTAAAATGCTCATCCATACTATGCAGTCCTTCCAATAGTTCTTCGAATCGATCAAAACCGATCGATAGGGCTATCGACATGCCAATGGCCGACGATAAGCTAAATCTACCTCCCACCCAGTCCCAAAATTGGAAGATATTATCGGAGTCTATACCAAATTTAATGACTGCTTCTTCATTGGTAGATAGGGCTATAAAGTGCTTGGCTACATCTGTGGTCCTAGCGTCAGACTTCAAAAACCACGCTTTAGCGGTCTGTGCATTACGCATGGTCTCTTGAGTAGTAAAAGACTTGCTGGCGATGATGAATAAAGTTTCCTCAGGATGTATGTTTTTGAGCGTTTCTGCGATATGAGTACCATCTATGTTAGATACAAAATACGTTGTAATACCATCTATCTGATAAGCTTTCAATGCCTCTGTCACCATAACTGGACCGAGATCTGAGCCACCAATACCTATGTTCACTATATTTTTGAAGCGTTGATCTGTGTATCCTTTTATTCGACCACTATGTACTGACTCACAGAATGTTTTCATCTTGTCCAGGACCCCATGGATTGCTGGCATCACATCCTTATCATCAACATGTATTTTGCGATCGGACCTATTTCTTAAGGCGGTATGTAGTACTGCCCGGTTTTCAGTTTCATTGATTAGATCGCCGTTAAAGAGCTGTTTTATTCCTTGATCCAACTGCATTTCATGAGCAAAAGATACTAATCCTGACAAGGCTTTATCACTGAGTCTGTTTTTGGAGTAGTCGACTAAGAGATCTTGATATTCTATAGAGTATTTATTAAATCTATTGGGATCATTTTCAAAGTGCGAACGTATGGGTAGGTCTTTTTCTTCTATATATAGCTCTTGTAATGCTTTCCAAGCTGCAGTGCGCAGTGGATTTTTCTTAATTAATGTCATGAACCTTTTTAACCTGATGAAAAGCAAATTTACACAGGACAGGCCTTATATTGTTTTATAAATAGAAGAATATATGAGATTTTCGTTAATATGTCTTTGTCTGTATATGTGTGTTGGCTTGACC
>CAZJHC010000251.1:0-5741 GCA_964545645.1 uncultured Saprospiraceae bacterium | reverse complement strand
GTTGTGTAAATATCCTAGCACATTCATAGCACTTGTTGATGTATTTACTGCTACTTAAATCACGTAATTCTTTCTTAAAAGACTTATAGTTGACCTGACCATAGATACCACTCGACAACATTATTATTGCCGTTATAATGCTCCATCTCATATCTTAAAGGTTGTATGCATAAGCGTACAAGTTAATTTAAAACTTTTAGAATTCCATAACCTCCTACAAACGAATCCTTAACTCTTCTTTTTTTATTATTATCGTTATAATTAAAGAACTGAAGAACTTCCTTTTCAAACTTTAAATTTTAGCTATGAATACTTTTAAATTATTCATATTGCTAGCCCTTATACCTACAACCTTTTCTGTCGCCGCAGAAGCTATAATGGCCTATAAGATATCAGGTCTCTGGACCGATAGTCATAACACGGTCACTTTTGAGATTATTAAAAAAGGAGAGAATTTATACTTGCGGGATGTTGCAAGCAGATTTGCCTATAGAGGTCGCCTCTTTTACCATAGAGGTCGAGGATTATATGAAGACTGTACCGGCCGATCACTCCTCGTGGATAGCTATAGTAGAATCACCTATCGTATACATGATCGTCGACATAAGAGGTCATTCATTTTGTATAAGCGCAATGGATCCAATCGTCGAGGGTATAGTGGATCGAGTTATAGCTATAAAGGTTCTAAGAGCTATGGTTCTGGTATAAATGGATCATGGTATTGCCCTCAACATAATTTCACAATTTTTATCGAACCTTTCCAAGAAGGTCTGAGAGTCAAAAGACAAAACCAGTCATGGCATTATTATACTCTCGGTAGAGATAATCGTTACTTTGACGAGAGGGGCAACTATTATCAATTAACTAATGACCAACTTCGTTATATCAACCGTAATGATAGCAATCGCAACTTAGGATTTATTAGACGTTAGTTGCCCTTATAGATAACCAGATACATACCATAATGATGAGGGCCTTATTAGTATCATTGTTTGAGTAATTTTAGACCTATGCGCCTAATTCCAACAGTAAGAATCTATGATGGATACACAGATGGTGTTAGGCTTTACCTTAAAGGTCGTGCATTTAAAACTCGATTTATCAAAAGGACCACAGGTCGGAGTATCGGAGGTAATTTTCTTGAATCACTCTTGAGGTTTGTTACTGTTGAGTATGAGGCTATAGTGATTGATTTGGTTATTGGGAGTAATCGGTATAGTAGCGTTACAGATGAAGAAGGTTACTTTACTTTTGATGAGATAATGACCGAGCCTATTGTTAAAAAAAGGAAACAATGGTTAGATGTTTCTGTATCAGCCGATCATCTTGACTTTAGTGATCAATCTTTTGATGGTAGAGTTCTATATGTACCTAAGGACGCTGATGTCTTGATTATTTCTGACATAGATGATACTATTATGTGGTCATATGTTACATCATATTTAAAAGTAAAAATGATGTATTTCACCTTTACAAGATCTCCGTTTCATAGGTCTCCAGTCAATGGTATGAATTCGCTTATCCATAAAATATTAGATCCTTCAAAACATGGGGCCATTTTTTATGTATCGAATAGCCCATGGAATATATATGATTTTCTAAAGCGATTTATTGATCATTATAAGTATCCTGATGGGCCAACATTCTTAAGAGATTATGGTCGACAACTATTGTTTCGTAAAAAGAATGCACCTACTCATAAGGTAGAAACCTTACATAGGATAATCAGAACTTTTAAAAATCAAAAATTTGTATTAATAGGGGACTCTGCCGAAAAAGACATTGATTATTATATTCTCATGCATAAAATATATGGAGACCAAATAAAGAGGATTATTATACACGATGTCAATCATCGAAATAATAGGAAAAGAATAGAAACGCTTATCAAAAACAATGTGACAATTCCAATTCAACTGACTTCCAAAATCAGTGATTTGATCGCTAAATGAAACAAGCGGGTTGCTGAGGATTAGTCAAATGATTGATTCTCGGCAGAGGCTTTTTCTACTAGGTCTTGATATTCACTGGGACTTAATCCGTCAAGGACATAGTCTATTGGATTGACGGCCTTACCATTTAATCTAACCTCATAGTGACAATGAGGAGCGGTAGAAGTACCAGTACTGCCTACTGTGCCTATTTGTTGTCCTTTTTTAACAAGATCTCCTTTCTTGACGTATACATCGGCCATATGTCCATAGAGTGTGCTATAACCAAATCCATGATTGATCAGTATGCTCGTGCCATAACCTGATTTGATCTTTTCGATTTTGACTACTTTGCCGTTACCTGTACTTTGTATAGGAGTGCCTCGAGGCGCAGTAAAATCTATACCCTCATGCATTTTCAATAACTTGTGTACTGGATGAAATCGCATGCCAAAACCAGACATGTGTCGTACTTTTCTTTTCAACTTATCTTCTTGAATTGGCTTGATGCTTGGGATGGACACAAGTTTTTCGGCGTGTAAGTTGGCAAGGACTCCGATGCTATCGATAGAGTTCTTCTGAATACTTATTTTTCGTTGGAGTTTATCCAATTTATTTAAGGCTATATTCAAAAGCTCATTGGCTTCGACATTGTTTCTTAATCTTACTAAGTTTTCACGTCCTCCAATACCTCCATTCCAGACACCTTCATCGATTGGCTCCATTCCAAATACTAACCTGTGAACTTCAGCGTCTTTTTGCTGAATGGCATCAATTTCTTGGGTGAGCTTATCAAATTGATCTGATAGATCCTCGTAATAATATTCCATCTGGTTAATGTCTCTTACGAGTGCTTTTTCTTTAGGAGTAGGTAAGAACTTATAGGCTAAAGAAAACACGATCAAGGAAGTAAATAGCACGGCACATGCAAACTTGAAAGCTGAACTTAACTTAGATTGAGTCGTTGACTGTTCTTTTTCGTATTGTAGTGTAGCAGGGTTAAAATAGTACTTTTCTCTACTCATAGAGTTTCATTTAGCATCTAAATATTACTTTTGAGACGCCTCAAAAGTTAGGTAGTGCTCACGGGAATGATGTGCGAATTTAACAGTTGTATTCCATATCACAAAACTTTAGAAGTAATATCGAAAAATAATGATATATCAATTTTTCTCATGAGTAATTACCTGATTTATAGAATATACATGTGAAAGATTTGGATATAATAGATTAGTTATGACCTCTACAGAAATACGGAATAAATTTTTTAAATTCTTTGCAGATAAAGGACACAAAATAGTAGCCTCAGCACCTATTGTCAACAAAGACGATCCTAGTCTCATGTTCACCAATGCAGGAATGAATCAGTTTAAAGATTATTTCTTAGGAGACAAGAACCCAGATAATCCCAGAATTGCTGATTCACAGAAATGCTTGAGGGTGTCAGGCAAGCACAATGATCTTGAAGAAGTCGGTATTGACTCCTATCATCACACCATGTTTGAAATGCTTGGGAATTGGTCTATTGGAGATTATTTCAAAGCAGAGGCAATTAGTTGGGCGTGGGAGTTATTAACCGAGGTGTATGAACTACCTAAAGATAGATTATATGTTTCGATTTTTGAGGGAGATAAATCTGACCATCTTGAGGCTGATACCGAGGCCGCTAAGTTGTGGGAGGAACATGTTGATAAAGACAAGATATTATATTTTGATCGCAAAGATAATTTCTGGGAGATGGGCGAAACCGGTCCATGTGGTCCCTGTTCTGAAATACATATCGACCTACGACCCGATGATCAAAGGGCACTAGTTGATGGTGGATCCCTGGTCAATGCTGATGATCCTTTAGTTATAGAAATTTGGAATCTCGTATTCATTCAATATAACAGATTGGCTAACGGTACGCTGCAACCGCTTCCAGCCAAGCACATTGACACTGGTATGGGTTTTGAGCGATTATGCATGGCCATACAGCAAAAAACCTCCAATTATGATACAGATGTATTCAACGGATTTATTAATAAGTTGGAGTCTATTACATCTATTAAGTATGAAGGGTCGTATGATCTTAATGCAAAAAAAGACATTGCCTTTAGAGTTATTGTTGATCATATTAGGGCCGTTGCTTTTTGTATTGCGGATGGACAGTTGCCTTCTAATACTGGCGCAGGCTATGTCGTGCGTCGGATTTTAAGAAGAGCGGTACGATATTATTATTCGTTTTTAGGTAGAACTGAGCCTACTATCTACCTTTTGATACCAGCTTTGTCCGATTACTTTGCAGACGTATTTCCTGAGCTAGATCAACAGAGAGATTTTGTGGCCAAGATTATCTTAGAAGAAGAGAAATCATTTTTAAGGACTCTTGAGGCTGGACTCAAAAGGTTACAACAAGTAGATGTGGCAGACAACAAGCTCTCTGGGGAAATAGCTTTTGAACTGTATGATACCTATGGATTTCCTATAGACCTTACTAGGCTCATAGGATATGAGAAAGGATGGACCATCGATGAAGATGGTTTTGAAAAATGTCTTGCTGCGCAAAAACAGCGTAGTCGCAAGGATGCCGAATCGCATACTGGAGACTGGATGGAGGTTGATGGCGATAGTACAGTTACGTTCTTGGGTTATGATCATGATCAAGTTGACGAATGCAAGATTATCAAGTATCGTACTAAAAGTAGTAAAGGAAAAGATACCGTCCAGATGGTGTTAAATCAAACGCCTTTTTATGCTGAAAGCGGTGGTCAGGTTGGAGATGTCGGGACACTCATCAGTGAGACTAATACTTCCGTTAGGATTCTTGATACTCAAAAGGAGAACGATCTTATTATTCACTTGGTAGACAAGGTTCCTGATGATCCAAGTATCCCATTTAAAGCCGCAATCAATGCAACTCGACGCAGAAAAATTGAATCCAATCATTCTGCTACACATCTTCTTCATGCTGCATTAAGAACCGTTCTGGGCAATCATGTCCAGCAAAAAGGGTCCTTGGTTAATGAAAAGTATCTGAGGTTTGATTTCGCTCATTTTGAAAAAATGAGCGATGACCAAATCGCTAAGGTTGAATCGATAGTCAATGAAAAAATTAGACAAAATATCTCCCTTGAAGAACAACGCAGTATTCCGATAGCCGAGGCCAAAAAAGCAGGGGCGACGATGCTATTTGGAGAGAAGTATGGAGACCATGTCAGAATGATCACTTTTGATGAATCTTACAGCCGAGAGCTCTGTGGTGGATGTCATGTTGATCAAACTGGCACAATAGGCCTCTTCAAAATAAAGTCAGAATCTGCAGTCGCTTCTGGAGTTAGAAGAATTGAAGCACTCACAGGAGAGAGAGCTTTAGCTTATGTTGATCAAATCATGGCAGAATACAAAGCCATGAAAGGACTCCTTAAAAATCCTAAAGATCCTGTCAGTCAGATACAATCTATATTGGACGATCAAAAATCATTAAATAAAGAACTGACATCTCTCAAAACAGAAAAGACAATAGCGCTTAAATCGGGATTGATAGACGGGTTAGAGAAGGTCAATGATCTTGACGTAATCATTGCAGAACTCCACGATATGGAGGTTTCTGATGCTAAGAACTTAGCTCATGCTATAGATCAGTCTTTGGATAAAACAGTTCTATTGTTTATAATTATCAATGAGGATAAAATTAATCTGCTCTGTCTTATCAATAAGGATGTAACCTCAGATACTCTGCATGCTGGTCAAATCATCAAATCACTATCACAATATATCAAAGGAGGTGGAGGTGGTCAGGCCTTTTATGCTACAGCAGGAGGTAAGGAT
>CAZJHC010000250.1:0-5764 GCA_964545645.1 uncultured Saprospiraceae bacterium | reverse complement strand
TACCAAATTCACCTAACAGAAGCACAGTTCGATTTTCTCCGTTTTCATTAGCTGGTGCTAAAAGAGCACACATTGGGATGTGTTTATTTCCAAGGCTATCTACAACTTCAAAATCAGATTCTGACAAGGTGGCTGCATCTAATGGGAATTTAAAATTAACAGGCATACCATCTAACAGGCTTCCTGGCTGATTACACAATAGACTTGGTAATGCATTATCAAGTCCAAAAAAAGCTGACACAAGAGTATCTTGGTTAACCTGTTCTTGAGGTTCTTCATTTTCGCTACATGAAAACAAGAGGATTACTGTAAATAATTTAAATAGACTTTTCATATTTTTTAGTTGCTTACAACGTCAGTCTGTGAAATAACCACCTCTTAAATTTACGTATTAAGTTGAGGTGCTCAGTGGTTCTTGATGATCATAAATCGCTCAGAGCTTTGTAAACCGAACCTTTTGTCCACTTATGGTTCTCTTTAATATAGCCTTAAATTAACTCCTTAGAAGAAATAAAGTATAGAATTTTATTAGTATAGACTAAGCTATTTCATTGGTTTATAGACCAGCACCACTTCGCCATCCATATCCTTGATCATTAGCTCGTTTTGATCATTGATTTCTAAGTAATTGACTGAAGGCCCTTTATCGACATATCGATATAACTTCTGATCCTCAGTGTTGAGCGCTCGATATGTATCCTCTGGCCAATTTTTGTTGTATTTCCTGACATATTTCACATCACCATATTGTCTGATCTCTATATAATCTGCAGGTTCGGTTTTTTGGAGCACTCCTCCATCTGGCATGGTATACTCCTTCGGTTTAGGGTCAGTAGCCCACACACCGAGCGGCTCACTGAGATTCTCTAACAAGATTTTATAGTCATTGTAGGACTGATGGATGGCGGCAATATCGATGGAGTCTGTGATGTTCGGTCGAAGCTCTTTCATGATATCCTCTACCGTCAGATTATAGTATCCTTTATTAAGCAAACCACCTTTATACAAGCCCCTGAGATAATAGCTGTGCAACAAGTCCTTTGAAATATAGCCCTTACTGAAAGCTCCCCAGATAATCGGAAAGCTCAGATACTTGATTTCCTCCTGCCAACAGTGTATCCATACATAACTGAGACCGAGCGGGGTGTCCTCTAGATGTTCATGTGGATAACCATAAGTATTGACATAGTGTGAGGCCAATACTATATTCTCATAATCATGTTGTATCAGGGCATCTCCACCTCGATACTTCTGGTCCCTCTCCATAAGAGTCGTCAGAAACTTCCTATGGCTTTGCTCAGAGCCTAAGGACTCTACTTTGTCGAGCAATTCCTCATATTCTGTTTGTCCACAGAGTAGCAGAGGCAGAACGATAAGGACAATGAACAAGCTTATTTTAGTCTTCATTGATGTCTATAACGCTATTGTAATGGATATTCTTATTGATTTTTAACCAATTCACTGGTAGACGATTCTGCAATCTTTTCTGTCAACTTCAAATTATTGAAGGAAGAACGGATAAATCATGTGGAGTCGAAAAGTCGTACTTATCGAGAGGCTCACGTACGGTTCTGTGAGAGGTTTGGGGTGAAATTCCTTCTTACCTACTTGTCTTTATTTTTCGCCGAATGCAGTTTCAATTGTCTTCATCGACATAAACATTCTTCCACTATCTGGTAATAATGTGAATCCATATTTTAGATAATATTGTTTGGCTTCTTCATCAATTGGGTCTACAATTACGGCAACAGCTCTAACATGATTTGTGGCAACATCCAAACTCCTTTTTAACGAATTGACCAGTAAAAGTTTACCTAAACCTTTTCCAAACTGATTTTTATCAAGTGCTAATCTACCCAAAAGAATCACAGGGATGTATTGATATTTAATTTTCTTTTGGAATTGAAGAGGAGCATCTTCAATTGGAATACTTTCAGTTGAAAGCGTATAATATCCAATTACTTCCTCTTCATCATTTTTGATGATAAAGCAAGTACATGCTCCGGTCTTTACATCTTTGGTGGCATTTTTTTGGATATAATTATTAAGCGATTCTTTCCCACAATCGAATTTATCCCTCTTGTATTTTCTCTCGTATTTATGAATTTTCAATTTATGAAGTGATTAATTCATTGTGATACTTAATCGCTGCTAACAAAGATTCATTAGCTTGGTGTTCTTCACCCATCAAAGCGTTAAAGAATAATTCTTTATCTCTTTTAGATGCGAGAATTTTATTCTCTTCCGCCACAATAGCTTTCGCTTCACGAGTAATGATAAATCGAGCGAATTCTGAGAATGTTTTGAATCCTTTGAGTTGTTTAGCGTATTCGAACAGCTCTTTATCCTCGTTACTTACACGGAATTCAACTCTACTTTCTCCTTTTTTACTGACTGAGAGGCCCATATTATGTTGTTTCAACCACTAAGTTACGGCGATTTACCGTACATGGCAATTGTTTGACGTAAAAGTTCCGTACAAAATCGTTTTCTGTAAATGAGGCGTAACGTACCTGTGTATACGGCGTTGATAGCTTTTGCTGGCTGGTAATACCTATCTTATCCATTTCGATGACCAGACCAGTCCAGTTCGCAATACACTGACCCAACCAAAAACCGTATAGTTGATTTTGGTAGTCTCTGCGAGATAGAACAATGTTTCCTTTCTTCATACGAGATTCCAGAGATGGCCCACTCATAATATTAGATATATTTCTTAACCTGTAATTGTCTTTTTTACATTGACCAAATAGCTTTTCCCTATCGGCAATTGTTGATCATCGAACTTGATTAGATTTCCTTCTATGGCTATGATATGATTTATATTGACAATATAGGATTTGTGTATTCTTAAAAACTGATCCGCAGGTAATTCAGATTCCAGGGTTTTGATGGTCTTTCTCACTATCTTGACATCCTGGTGGCGGATAAAAACCTTCAGATAGTTACCCCAAGATTGGATATAACTAATGTCTTTATGAGCTATCCTGTAAATCGTTTTGTTATCCTTAAGACTGATAAAATCAGATGGTACGGTGGTGACTCTGTCAGTACTGTCTGTTCTGTCTTGAGTTAATAAAGGAGCTGCAGTGAAAACTTTTTCTATAAGTAAGACTCTTTTTAGTCTTTCGAGTGCTTTGATAAAACGCGTCAGTCTTATAGGCTTGTGTAAGTAGTCTACGACCTGATCATAATCAAACCCCTTCAAAGCATATTCAGAATAAGCTGTAGTAAATATAATTTTGGGTGCACGGTTCTTTAAGGAATCCAACAATTCTAAGCCCGTAATATCTGGCATCTGAATATCTAGTAGCACAGCATCTACTTTTTCTTTATTGAGGAAGTTAAGCGTAGACAGGCCGTCATAACAGTTGCCTGCGATCTCGACGTAATCCAGTTTTTCGCAATAGCTCTCTAAGACTTTATGAGCTAATGGTTCGTCATCAACTATAAGTAATTTGATCTTTGTCATAACTCAATATGCATTTCTACGAGGTGCTCCCCTTCATTTTGCGAAATATTTAATTTGTGTCGTTCAGGATAGATGAGTTCTAACCTCCTCTGGGTATTCTTAAGACCGATATTTGTTTTTACAACTTTGCGATTAAGGATAATGCTATTCTTTATGGTAAATAATAACTTTTCTTTTGTGGTTTTTAGATCTATATGTATAAAGCACTCTTTGGTAGGATGGGTGCCATGCTTGAAGGCATTTTCTACGAAGGGGATAAATAGTAATGGAGATATCATCGTTGTTCCGTCGGCCTCATTAAAGTTTATCTGAACATCACAAGTTTTTCGCAATCTTAGTTTCTCTAGTTTAATATAGGATTGCAGCAATTGTATTTCATCCGCGAGTTTTACTTTTCCTTCTTTAGAGAATTCCAGATGATAGCGCATAACTTCAGACAACTCCATGATCATCTCGGAGCCCTTCTCTGAGTCTATCTGATTCATGCCATAGATATTATTTAGTGTATTGAATAGAAAGTGGGGATTGAGTTGAGCCTTCAGGGAATTGAGTTCTGTTATAGCTGTCTTAGCTGTTAGTTCTTGGATCTGATATTGATTAACTATGCCTCTTTTAAAATACTGTATACCTACAGCAAATAACTGTAGAAAAATAAAATTCATGACATTCTGAAATCTTGTATTACTCATACTAGTATCAAAATGTCTTATCACCTCATAAAGGATGACGCCTAGCACCACGATTGCTGCAGCTGCTATAACGTAGAACAAATATTGTCGCCTATCAAATAAATATTCTTTAGCTGCGAAGGCTAAGTAAGTGGTCGGAATAACAGGAATAAAGAACGATAAAGGTTCTTTGAGACAGCTTATGAGACTAGCTGTGTTGCCTTCAGCCATGTATACCAGGAAGACAAAGAAGAGATATGAACTTAGCCAAATTAGGCTGTGATAAACCCATCGTTTTTTTAAAAACCGAATCATACTGCAATCTAGGCAAGATAATCATGACTTTCTTTCTTTTGTGATGTACGCCGTTCGTCACTCAACAGCCCTTACTGGTCACAGCTCTATGCTAGTAGGTCACTTATACCTTTTTGGGAGATGAAATCGATCTAGATTTGGATTGTAACAACACTGGTATAAGTATGAAATTACAAATAGATAATCTTTCAAAGTCCTATGGCCGGAATCAGTATGGGTTAAAAGATTTTTCGCTGAGCATAGAGCCTGGTATTTTAGGACTACTAGGCCCCAATGGTGCAGGTAAATCTACTTTATTAAAAATGATTGCTACCGTGATAAAACCTACAGAAGGAAGCATACGATTAGACGGTACAGACCTCGCTAAGCAACCTAATGAAATGCGAAAGCTATTAGGTTTCTTGCCACAGGACTTTGGCGTTTATCCCAATCTTAATGCCTATGAATTTCTGAGCTATATGGCTGCACTGAAAGGAGTGGGCGGTAAGGGACTCAGACAGCGGATCAGTTCCTTGATAGAAGGATTGAATCTAATGGAAGCAGCCAAAAGACCAATAGGCAGTTATTCTGGAGGTATGAGACAAAGAATAGGCATTGCTCAAGCTTTACTGAATAACCCGAAAGTGCTTTTGTTGGATGAACCCACAGTCGGTCTGGATCCTGAAGAACGTGTCCGCTTCCGAAATCTAATTGTGGATCTAGCTCAAGATACTATCGTCATCTTATCGTCTCACATTGTCTCAGATATAGACACTATAGCTGATCAGGTAGCTATAATGTCTAAAGGCAGCTTGGTTATGGCAAATGACATTCCTTCCATTATTGAAGGTATAGAAAATAATGTCTATGAAGCCCTCATAGAGAAGAGTGCACTTGCTAAATTCAAAGAGCAGCATGTTGTCGTAAGTACACAACGACATGCGGAGGGTATGCGCATTCGATACATCTCAAATCACAATTCTGGTCAAGGAAGTCCGCAAAAAGCCAATCTGGAGGATGCCTTTTTGTTTCTCACAAAATCAAAGATCTATGAATAAGCTACTGCAATTAGTAAAAGCCGATTATCAGCAACGGACCAGAAGCTATGCTTTCTTAATAACACTTTGTGTTGCGCTAGCGCTGGGATATTCTTTTGTTCCTCCTGCGGATGCTGTCTATTCTACCATAAGAATAGGAGCATATGTAGGAAAATACAATACAGCCTGGTTTGGTTCTGTGATGGCGTTGATGAGCGGTGTCTTCATTTCCTATTTTGGATATTTTATTATTAGCAGTAGTATTAAGCGGGATGCAGAGATAGGTTTAGGCA
>CAZJHC010000249.1:0-5785 GCA_964545645.1 uncultured Saprospiraceae bacterium | reverse complement strand
CATTAAGATAATAGAATATTCTTAATTAACTACTTCTTGAGGTGCTAACCAGCCCTGTCGTTTGTCGGGCAACTCACAATAGGAATAACCATTATAGTAAGCCAAAATCTTAATTTCATCTATGGATGTCAACATCTTGGAGTAGGCGGAGGATTTATCTGCAGCGATCAAGAGTGGCGTATCATTATGCACGCTCAATCTCTTGAGTGGCCGATCGAGATTATCTATATTATCATAAAAGACATAGGTGATTTCACCCTTGGCATCTTGCACCTTATAATAGGTAGAAGTAGCACCAACCACAAGGCAATAATCATCATTTTGCATCACAGGCTTCATTGTTCTACTATATATATTGCGGTTGCCCCAATCAAGTCCCGACACTCTCATATGATCGCTTATAATAGACGTATCTGATAGAATAGCAGTTGGTTTAGTGCGGGGTGAGACAACATAGGCATAAGGATCAACAGCCCCATTTTGATATATACCAAAGTGCAGATGTGGGCTCGTAGTCTTGGCATTGCCACTATTGCCTATTGTACCAATGGTATCTCCACGTAACACATATTCATCCTCTTGAACTAATACATCTTGCAAGTGTGCATAATATATGCTCAAATCTCTTTTTTCATCCTTAACCCAGATAACATTTCCTCCAAGACTACCCTCTCTATGACCAGCAAAATTGACATGACCATCAGAGACGCTTATAATAGGTGTATGCCGACGAGCGAATATATCTATCCCTTCATGTACTCGCCGACCAGCATCTCTCGGCACCCCAAAAAGACTGCCAATAGCTTCTTTACCTCTGCCTGCGACTGGAAACTCTAAAGATGAGCTCTTAGTGATAAGCAATCTATTGAGACTTGATATGAGTAACTCCGGTTGAATACATAATAACACCGACATATCCGTAGACACCTCTATATCAATGTCATGGTTTACAGTATCCTGGGAGGCAATATGCTTTAACCTGTTAGTACTATCCTGACTGACTTCAAATAGATCAAGGAACAAAAGACCATCATCTCCATTAAGTCGTTCCAAATTGATAG
Source organism: uncultured Saprospiraceae bacterium (assembly GCA_964545645.1). Lineage (GTDB taxonomy): Bacteria > Bacteroidota > Bacteroidia > Chitinophagales > Saprospiraceae > GYS-P2D. The sequence goes on along the minus strand of CAZJHC010000249.1, from coordinate 4,724 downwards.
TCAATCGCTCTCCTCGTTTGAGGTCAAACCGATAACCATAAGCAGCAGGATCTATATCTGAGAATAAAATTATTTCTTGAAAAGGAGGTTTGATCGTTACTGGGTTAATCAACGCTTTATTAGATGCTATGATCCATCGCTTGTACATCTCTGTATGTATGAGACCGAGTTCTTGTAAGGACTCTTGATAAGTCTTATGATCGTCCTTAGGATAGTATCGCTCCTCAATAAGAACATCCTCTTGACACCCCATGAAAAAGAGCGACAGAAAAAAAATTAAATGGGTCAAATGGGATTTCAAAGAATGTAGTGATATTACGTGCTTGGGGTATTATGATTTTTGAGCCTTAAGCTTTTCTAAAACTTTGTCTTTTACAGGAGCACGATTCATCTTAGCCCAATCAGTATGATAGCTGTGCATTTCTAAAAATGCTATTTGCAAATTAAGCCATGACGCTCGATCTTTCATTTTACCCAATTTTTTAAGCTCTTGATATAATCGTTCGCTGATCGTATCATAATCTTCTCTTCCTAAATAGTCAAGATCGGCATCAGCAATAATTTTATCTAATAAGGTCTTAGGACTTTGAGGAATCCGAGTAGACTCAATCATTCCTTTAACCAGGTTGATTTCAGCTCGCTTGTATCCATGATCATCCATCATTCTCCCCACGATACGAGCACTGATTGCTTCATGATCTTCAGTTGAGACTAAAAATCCGTAATCATGGCCAGCTGCCGCAATCATCAATAGATCATTATCATATTCATTAAGCTCATAAAGCTCAGAATATCTTTTGCAGGAAGACATCACATCTTTAGTATGACTAAGATTATGATAATGTAAGTAATCTGGAAGGCTTTTATCAAGCTCATCCAATAATTTTTCACAGAGCAACTTGCCGCTATGAATTCCTGTACGTGTCTTAGCTATCGCCATCATACATATATATAGACACCATAATCAACGAACACCACCAAATATTATGGTTGATGATCCATCCTGTAATGTTGCCCTTGATTGCACTAAAAGTAGCTTTATTATTATTAATCCTTAAATAAAATGCAATTATTAGTCCAAAATAGGGATACGTCCTATTTATGTTTATTAATCTTTCATTGAACTGTATACGAATTGTCTCAACATGTCACCATAATAGTTAGAATATGGCCATGATTGGGTCATTAATACAGCCACGAGATCTTCTACTGGATCAACAAAAAAGTAAGTACAAAATAAGCCACTCCAATAAAAATTACCAACAGATCCTGGTAAGTGGCTATCAGCCAAATCCGTCCTCACGCCAAATCCCAAACCAAATCCTTGGCCAGGTTGGTAAGGCAAGCCCTCAATAAAGTTCTTAGTCATCAACTCCAGTGTCTTTCTGCTTAGGATCCTATGTCCGTTATAAGCACGACCATTGACAAGCATCTCACCAAACTTTAGATAATCACTCGCTGTTGAAAACAATCCATGTGTTCCTCCATAGATTTTGTTACCCTGCAATGGACTCCATTGTGGCGATGCAACAAGAGTCCCTGTATCATCATGTCTATGCAAGCCTACAATTCTGTCAAGATCATCGTCTGAAACATTATAGCCCGTTGAGGTCATGCCTAAAGGAGTGAAAATCACTTCTTTCAAGTATTCCGCAGCTGTTTTGCCCGATAATTTTTCAATTAGTAGCGCTAACACATCGGGAGAGGCACTGTAATTCCACTGTTCCCCAGGATGTCCCATCAGCGGGTATGATAACAGTACGTTGACCCTTCCTTCTATATCTTCATGCGTCGGATTCCCCTCCATCTCTGGGTATAAAGCCTTGTACAGATTGGCTTCATACTCGTTGGTTCCCAAACCATGAGAGAATCCCGCAGTATGTGATAACAAGTGCCATATCAGTATCGGCCTTTTCAAGGGTACATGTTCGACACCTGTCATATTACCAGCAGCATCATACTGTACTTCGATCACTTTCAAACTATCAAAGGCTGGGATATACTTAGATACAGGATCCGAAAGGGTGAATAAGCCTTGTTCATATAAAGTCATAAATGCCACAGATACTATAGGCTTAGTCATGGACTGTAAATAGAAGATCTTATCCGAAGTCATAGGTGTCTTATCTCCAAGACTATTATAGCCTATGGCTTCATTATGTACCACCGTTCCTTTGTAACTCACTAAACTAACGGCACCAGCAATCTTACCAGTTTCGACATTTTCCTGTAAAAAGTGGTCATAATTACTAAAATCAAACAATTCCTCTTGCCCATTAATAAGTGGTGCGTATACCAGCATTAAAAAGAGTTGAGCACAAAACAAGTAAGCAACATTTACTTTCATTTCTATAAATCTTTGATTGTAAAATATTAAATAATTAAGGCATCAAATAAGATTTCTACAGGATGCAACGCTGTTTTATTGGCCAAATCTGATACCTGATGTCTACAACTCGTCCCTGGGGCACATATTATATCTGTCTCTTTGGCCTTGTCTATAGCAGGGATTAGAACCAGATCTGCAATCCTCTTGCTGACGTCAAAGTGCTCTGCTTCATAGCCAAAAGAGCCTGCCATACCACAACACCCACTGGGTATATGTTGGACATGATAGTTGGCTGGGATACTCAATGTTATGATAGTATGATTGAGATCCGATAATGCCTTCTGATGACAATGTCCATGTAGTAAGACGACCTGCGACTGCTGATGAAATTGAGATGAATGTATATTGCCAATCGAGTATTCCTGAGAAAGAAATTCCTCAATGGTATAGGTATCAGTAGCTAAGGCCTCTGTCTTAGCCTTGAGATCAACACTGACCAGGCGCTTATACTCATCTCTAAATCCCAATATAGCAGATGGCTCAATGCCAACTAAAGGGGTATCCTCTGTTACATAAGGAGCTAATAAGGTAACGTTGTGTTCAGCATGTTTCTTGGCTTTAACCAGTAACCCTTTAGAAAGTGCTGCACGACCGCTCTCTTGATGATCTAGCAAGACCGCTTGATATCCCAGTCTTGTCAGCAGTTGAAGGGCCTTAATTCCAAGGTCGGCATCATTATAGTTGGTAAATTCATCACAAAAAAAGTATAGCTTCTTGATGGGATTATGAGGAGCAACATAATTTTTTTGATACCATGACCTTACGCTGGTTTTGTGTATTCTTGGTAGTGATCGCCCTGGATGAATCCCGAGGGCCTTCTTTACCAAAGATGATATCCACGATTTCCTTGTTATGAGATTATAAATTCCTGGCATCCACGATGCTATACGATTTAGCTCATTGATATAACTGAAAACAATGGATCTTAAGGGTATCCCGTTGGATTTATGAAACTGATATAAAAACTCGGACTTGAGGATTGTCATATTGACATTCGAGGGACATTCCGACGAGCACCCTTTACAAGAAAGACAGAGGTCAAGGACCTCTTTTATTTCTTGATGATCAAACCTATTGACTTTGGTACTATGAGTCAGATACTCTCTTAAGATATTAGCTCGAGCCCTGGTTGACTCTTTTTCATTTCTGGTGGCCTGATAACTGGGGCACATGGTTCCACCTGATAATGGCAACTTACGACAATCACCCGAACCATTACATTTTTCTGCGGCTCTGAGGAAGCCACCTGTATCGCTAAAATCCATGAGTGTCGATATATCAGGTATCTCTTGGTCAGATTCATATCTAAGAGATTCATTCATCGGCTCAGCATAGAGTATTTTACCCCTATTAAATCTATTATCAGGATCCCAGACTGATTTAAGCTCTTTGTAAAACTTATAAATTTCAGCTCCTACCATCATAGGAATAAATGGTGCTCGTACTCTCCCATCTCCATGCTCTCCGCTCAATGAACCATGGTACTGCTTAACCAATTGGGCAGTTTCCTTGCTGATCTCATAGAATTGCTGACGATCTGAAGCTTTCTTAAGGTCCAGTATAGGTCGCAGATGTATCTCTCCTGCCCCAGCATGTGCATAGTGCACCGCTTTTTGATCAAATCGATCCAAGATATCATTGAAGTCGGCGATATAGTCCGGCAAATCCTCTAAAGCTACAGCAGTGTCTTCGATGCATGCAACGGCCTTGGCATCCCCTGCAAGGTTAGCCAACAATCCTAATCCTGCCGATCTCAATTGCCATACTTTATTAGACTCGTCGCCATGTACTGTAGAAAAAGCAAAGCCGATCTTGTGATTATTGAGATCCTCTTGAATGGCTTCCAATTGAGATTGGATGCCCACTACATCATTCGATCTTACCTCTAACAACAATACAGCCTCTGGATCTCCTTGTATAAAGGATCTATTTTTGGATTGTAGTGGATTGTTTTTGGTACAGTCCAATATAATTTTGTCCATTAGCTCACAGGCATAAAGTTTATGCTTCATAGCCAACTGTGTAGCCCTGAGACTCTCATCGATACTGTGACAATGGACAGCCAATACAGCTATATGAGGTGGCGGTAACGGGTCAAGCATTACCTTAACTTGAGTGATAAACATTAAGGTTCCTTCTGACCCACTGATGAGCTTGGCTATATTATATGGTGCATCTGACTCCTCAAACATGCAGGACTCAGAGAGGACGTCAAGCGCATATCCCGTATTCCTACGATGGATAGATGTTTTGGGATATTGTCTCTTGATTTCTTCTCTTAACCTGGTATCCTTAAGACTTGTATACAAGTAATTACGAATCTGATCATATAATG
>CAZJHC010000248.1:0-5789 GCA_964545645.1 uncultured Saprospiraceae bacterium | reverse complement strand
TCCATGCATTCATCTGTTGGGCATTCATACCAAAGGGCACCCCTGCAAAGAATTGAAATGCAGGCTGAATACCTGCCCAGTAATAGGCTGCTCCATGGCCTATCTCTGCAGCGCCACTGCTGACGGCTTCAAATACTTGTAATGGAGGAACTAATTCACCACCACCATAGACATCGATTATGAGGCGGCCTCCAGACATCCGTTCTACCCACTGCGCAAATAGGATGCAACCCTCACCCAATACAGGAAAATTGGGTGGCCAAGTGGTTACCATCTTCCACTTGATTTTTTTATTGGTGATGATATTGGGAGCCTCAATAGTCGTGGAGTCACTTGTGTTACAAGCACTGGCCATGGCAGCTAGCGTTCCACCAGCGAGAATCCCTTTTTTCAAAAAATCTTTGCGTTTCATATAAAGAATATTGGAGATATGTATACTTGCAAACTATTAGGTATAATATCCGATCATATCCAAAAATAGTAGAACCATGTCAAAATCATATAAAGAACCTCAAGGTCTCACCGATGTATCTGAATTTCATGATGTATTTAATCTTCCTTCGTTAGATAGGCCCACGATACCATCTCAACAGAGATGTGACCTCAGGGTTAATTTATTACAAGAAGAACTTAATGAACTCAAAGATGCCATCGCTGACAATGATCTCGTCGAGATTGCTGATGCTCTTGCAGACCTGCAATATGTATTATCTGGAGCGGTCATAGAGTTTGGATTGGCTGGGCGCTTTAAGGAACTATTTGATGAGGTTCATAGATCCAACATGAGTAAGCCCTGTCAGACATCTACGGAAGCCAAAGAAACTCAAGAGCATTATCTCAATACCAAAGGAACTGAATCTCATATCGTAGAGCGAGCTAACAAATTCTTTGTCTATCGTAATAGTGATAAGAAGGTTCTGAAATCGATCAATTATTCACCAGCCAATTTGGAGGTAATAGTTAACAGGTAAGTATGAGCGACTTGTAGACAATTACTCTTCCTCGCTGATTATAATCGCATCATCGATAACTTCATTGCCATCACCATCTAAGTCAGTAAAACCTGCCGCAGTTGCTATTTCTCCAGTACTCTTGATAACATCATCTTTGATGGTAATTTGTCCTTCTGCAGCTCCGTCATAATCCCCATCAGCATATTTGGCAGCTTTAGAGAAAAAATCATCTTTGCCATCTAAAAGAGAACCTTCATTTTCATCAAGGATCTCTCGGAGATCTTTTTTTGGCTTGGCCGCTTCAGCGGCATCTTCGGCTTTGGCCTTAGACAATGTGTCATCTATTTTGTCATTGAGATCGTCTGCGAGCTCTTTTCCTTTTTCTACCAGTCTATCCTTAGTCTCTAGTACTTTAGAACCTATATCGGCGGTAAAATCTTTGGCTTTTTCAAGGTTTTCATTGTTTTCGCCTAATATCGTCTGGCCTAATTTCTCAACATGCTCTGAGCCTTTGCTGATGAGTTCCTCACCCTTATCAAGTATGGTTTCGCCGATGCGTTCAGTTTTTTCCGCTACTTTCTGTAGTGTTTCATTTTTAGATACCATACTGATGGTTCCTTCTGCCTGATGTAGTATAGCATCACGGAGTCCACTTGTTTTTTCTGCCACACTTTCACCGACGGTACCGGCAGTTTTTTGTATGTTTTCACCAAAATCGCTCGCTCTATCTAATAATTCTTCCGTTGTCTCTTTAGCTAAATCCTTACCCTTATTGATGGCTGATTTGCCGACGGATTCTGCACCGAAGATGATTTTTTTTAGGTCACCGAAAATTCCCATGATATTTATTATTTCCCGTAAAATAACACAGTATCATATCAGAACAAAAAAATAGTTCTAAATTCCGACTAAGCTTAATATTATAGATATAAATGGACAAAACGAATATTCAAAAAGAAATAGAAGAAACTATAGCTAAACTCGTACATCTCGATGTTGTAGCTGCTCAATTAGATAGTTCCAAGGCTGATCTTGAGAGGCAGTATGGTCAGTACGAAGAGATGCAACAGACGATGACTAAGGAGCTTAAGGATATCACCAAGCTGGAAGGTCTAAGTACTAAAGCAATTTTTCATAAAATCTTAGGCAATAAGGAACAGCAACTCGAAAAAGAGCGACAAGAATATCTTGAGTTAACTTTAAAGTTTGAAGGGGTTCAAAAAAACATTGAGCTATTAGAGTATGAGGTCAACCTATTGGAGGCAAAAATCGGCAACCGAGAAGCAATGCTGGCTACCTTGACACAATTAAAGAATCGAAGAGAACAAGAAATCATCAATACCAATCCGATCCTGAGACAGAAAATGCTCTCATTAAGTCACCAATTAGAACAAGCCTATCAATTCAAAAAAGAACTACAAGAAGCGATCGAAGAGGGTAATATTTGTCATAATCTCTTAAGTCAGATTATGTCTCAATTGCAAAAAGTGCGTAACTGGGGCGCTTATAATAGCAATCGGCGTGGACAGATGAATCGCATGATCAGAAGGGATGCCATCGACAGAGCACGTAATTTAAGTTATCAAGTTAGGCATCATCTGAATCTATTCAATCGAGAACTTCAAGATATAGGCAAAAGAGCAGATCTAACGATGGATGAAAGCCACTTGGAAAATTTTACTGGGTTCTTTTTTAACAATATAATTACGGACTGGATCCTTCAGCAGAAACTCACTCAAGCCCTTGGGTCAATTAATAGAACTAAGGCTGAAGTAGCAAGAATCGTATCTCATCTCAAGAGGGATGAAATCCAAACTAATGGCAATATCGAACAACTCCAAAGTGATCGAGAAAAGATCTTACTTCAATAGATGTTGACTCTGCCAATATTTTAGCTAATAAGCTGAGCATATTCTCATACATTGTTGATAATATAAATACCAGATATGAATTTTGATTACTCAGATAAAGTGAAGGAATTACAAGAGAAATTGGGTGCATTTATGGATGAGCACATTTATCCTGTTGAAAAAGAATATGAAAAATTTGTTGGTGATCAAAATAATCTATGGCAGGTCTGGCCAGGTATGGACCGCCTTAAAGAAAAAGCTAAAAAAGCGGGACTTTGGAATTTATTCTTGCCGGAAGATTATGGTGATTATAGTCCTGGGTTGAGTAATTTAGAATATGCTCCGTTAGCGGAGATGATGGGAAGAGTTCTATGGAGTTCAGAAGTATTTAATTGTTCTGCTCCAGATACCGGCAATATGGAAGTATTGGCTAAATACGGTAGCCAGGCTCAAAAAGATAAGTACTTGGTGCCACTAATGAATGGTGAGATCAGATCAGCTTTTTTGATGACTGAACCAGAGGTTGCTTCCAGTGATGCCACTAATATCGAAACGTCTATAGTCGCAGATGGCGATGAGTATGTTATTAATGGTCGAAAGTGGTGGTCATCAGGAGCTATGGACCCAAGATGTAAGATCATGGTGGTCATGGGCAAAACGGATAAGGAGGCTGATCGCCATAGGCAGCAGAGTATGATACTGGTTGAGCGTGATACACCGGGTGTAGAAATCGTAAGAGGTTTACATGCCATGGGTACGCAAGATAGCCCTGGAGGGCATGCAGAGATTTTGCTAAAGAATGTACGTGTACCAAAAGAAAATATATTAGTAGGTGAGGGAAGAGGCTTCGAAATAGCACAAGGTAGATTAGGACCTGGAAGGATACATCACTGCATGAGATTAATAGGCATGTCGCAACGAGCTATGGAGCTTATGTGTACCCGAGCTCAAGAGAGAGTGGCCTTTGGGCGACCTATAAAGAACTTCAGTAGTGTACGGCAAGATGTTGCTAAGAGCATCTGTGAGATTCAACAAGCGAGACTATTAACGCTCGAGGCTGCTGATAAAATGGATAAATACGGAAATAAAGGAGCAACAGATCTCATCGCCATGATTAAAGTGGTAGCACCCAATATGGCGCAAGCTGTGATCGATAGAGCAATACAAGTTCATGGAGGAATGGGAGTGAGCAATGACTTGCCACTCTATCATATGTTTGCCTGGGCACGTATAATCAGAATTGCTGATGGACCTGATGAAGTACATATGTATCAACTCGGTAGAAATACTATAAATAGATTGGGGTAAAGGTTAGGAGGTCAGATCTGGTATTGTCCAACTGACGTTTTAAATTGGGAATAGTTAGGACGAAAACTATATGATTAAGCTATAAACCGCTGTATTCAACTCGTTGATGATGGAAGTCTCTTTATGTCTAAAGCCCACTTTGATTAGGAGTGCCTGTGAAGTCTTATTGTTTGGCTGAGTCAAACCATACAACTTGTCTCCCTCAAAATTAGCTTTGTAATATGATAGAGTTGCAAGTATCGCTTTAAAGGTTAAGCCTAGTTTACGATACCTGCTGAGCGTAGCATATCCTATGTCGGGATGATCGAGATAATCTCGCTGAAGAATACCGCATATACCGATAGGGTTTAGCGTCTCATTCAAAGTTACTTTCCACAATCCAAAACCTAATGTATTATAAGAAGAAAGTGGCCCTTCCGTCAGATATAGTTCTGCATCATGATGCGTATGAATTCCTCTATCACCAATATTAACAATATACATAGGATCATTCATGAGTTCATAAATAAATGGAGCATCAGAAGTAGATAACTCTGACAATGTTATAATCCCATCTGTTGCTATTGTTTTACTCAAAGCTCATCTTAAGTTGCTGATCATTGGTCTCAGGTATATCCTTACTAAAATTGCTAATGGATAGTCCTAATAATCTTATTTCATCAAACGATTCAAAGTTATGTTCAATAAGACGTAATGCTTCAGCATATATGATATCACGATTGTCGTAAGGACTACCTAAGGACTTACTTCTATTAATAGTGCTGAAGTCTTTGCGCTTAATTTTAAGGGTTAAGGTTTTGCCGAATGTCTTGTTTTGTTGCAAGCGTGATATTAGTTTGTCCGTAATCTCTTGGAGCATATTGAGGATGTCTTCCTTTTTAGAGAGATTAGTATTAAAAGTTCTTTCTACTGCCAAGGATTTCCTGATACGATGTGGATTGACTGGTCGATTGTCAATTCCTCTTACTATATCATAATAGAAAAGTCCAGATTTTCCAAAGTGTTTTTTTAAGAAGAACCTGTCCTTAGTCTTTAAATCCGCACCATTGTAGATGCCTAAGTTCTCCATTTTCCGATGTGTCACTTTTCCTACTCCATAGAATCGCTTGATTGGTAGCGATTCTAAAAATGAAATAGCCTGATGAGGTTTGATAATGGTAATGCCGGCAGGCTTCTTTAGATCAGAAGCTATCTTAGCAATAAACTTACAGTAAGACACGCCAATAGAGCATGTTAATCCTGTGATATTCAATACTTTATCTTTTATCTCTTGAGCTACTACACTAGCTAAAGGCTCATTGATCTTATTAGAAGTGATGTCGAGATATGCCTCATCCAGTGATAATGGTTCAATAAGATCAGTATACTCCGAAAATATGGCCCTGATCTCATTAGAGACTTGCTTGTACACCTCAAAACGTGGTTTGACGAATATTATGTCGGGACACTTTTGCTTGGCTAGGTATCCAGGCATAGCAGATGTTACACCATACTTTCTTGCTTCATAGCTGGCCGTAGTTGTAACACCTCTAATCTCACTTCCACCTACTGCGATAGGCCTACCTCTAAGTGTAGGATTATCACGTTGCTCTACTGATGCATAGAAAGCATCCATGTCTACATGTATGATTTTTCGACTTTTAGAAGGTGCCATTTTGTTGGTACATAATATATGTGG
>CAZJHC010000247.1:0-5799 GCA_964545645.1 uncultured Saprospiraceae bacterium | reverse complement strand
CCTTAATGGTATAATTACCTTCTATTGTGATATCCTGTGTCAAACTGCTATCATTAGAAATAACATTGCCCAGTGGGTCAAACCACTGATAGATCAACTCGCCCATATATCCATCTTCAGGAGAAGCCGTGGCAGAAATCGTAACCTCCTCTGCAAAACATGCTTCACTGGGCACAAGATCTATCGCAACAACAGGTGGCGGTACGATCGTAAGGCTATCGACGAGTACCGCACTACATAGCAAACTACTGCCCTGCATCTGAGTATATGCATATTCATAAACATAGGATTGTCCCAGATTTAATCCTGACGGATCAATGAGGTAGGCGGTTCTGCCAGCAGCATTCAAGGTGGTACTGTCTAAAACAGATTGTCCCGTTAAAACGCCTCCTTCTGGATTAGGACTTAACTGTATCAACCCATCATTAGCGCAAAAAAGTCCTGACTTAGTATTGAACTGATGATTCAACTCCTGTACATCAAAAGGGGCATTTAAATCTCTAATAAGACCATCATAAAAAACCCTATATCTCCCAGCATGCCCATTGACATTAAAAAATATGGAATCCCCCTTACTCACCAAGTAATGACTCACGTCGATAGCGGTACTAAAATCTCCTCCATCAGGAATCTCATACAATTCATAATCGGCAGTAATAGGCAAAAGTGACGCTCCGAAAAGATCATTTTCAAACATTTGAATAAAGATCAGGGAATCATTCTCACAGGCTTCACTGATCAGCAATACACTCTCTGTAGAGCTTACTAAGTTCTTTGCTTGATACCGGGTCTTAGGGTTATAGATAGATACAGGCTCTATAGACTCACACCCAGTGTGGCTTTCTATGATAACATTATAATGGCCAGGCATCAAATTATCGGCGTCAGCAACTTGATTATTATGATCAACGATCATAGCTTCTTTATAACTCCCAAGAATATCGACTGTCGCTTTACCCTTTGAACCAGAATCAATCTGTGTTGTGATTATCTTGTAGTCAGCCACTTTTCTTGGCTGCCACTGCTCATAATCTAAGATGTTTCCTTTATCATCTGTAAACTCAAGGACAAACCTTGGCGAATCTGACGGCCCAATCAAGATATTGTGCTTAAACCACTTGGTTCGAACATTAGAAAAGGTCTTGTTGAAAAGAATGAAGCCTTTATCATCCTTAAGCGTTAGCTGACCATCGGGTAAGCTCTGTTCAAAAGAATAAAGAATAAAGTCAACTTCGTATTCGTCTTGAGGATGAATACAATCTGCATCTAAAAATGCAAAATCTACTTGTTTAAAAATTGATTGACTGCAAAGATCACTTACATGCATGCATAGCCATATCAGCCATATGCCCCTTAACATATTGATTCATTTAATTACCAATTAAAATTGTCTTTATCGATAATTCAGAAATAGCAATGCAGCACTAAAGCTTGATTAGCTCTAATCCTGAATTGTCCAGATCTGAATGTCGAAAATATATTAAGGGCGCTATAAATAGGTGTTGAAACTCTTGGTACAAAAAATATACCAACAATAATAACACTAAGATAATGAATCATTTAAATATTACAAATTAATTTAATATGATAAAACATGCGCGGTTTTGAGCGCATTCATACTCTAAAGGGTAGAGTTAGAAAGACTTCATTAGCTTTGCTGTCTATTTATTATAATGATGAGAAGAACCATAGGCAGATATACACATGGTATAGAGGGACCATTACTAATTGTCCTTTCCTCTATACATGGCAATGAGCCTGCTGGATTAAAAGGCCTTGATTTCTTATTCAAAATGTTGGAAGTAGAGCCGATTACAAATCCTCAGTTTCAATTTGCTGGAGAGCTCATCGGACTAATAGGTAATATCGAAGCTCTCAAGGCAAATCAAAGATATATCGACAAAGACTTAAATCGGATATGGTCTGATGAGATAGTATACGACCCATCGATACATGAACTCAAGGAAAAAAAAGAGCTCATAGAAACCATAAAGGAGGCCATAGAAAAAATAGAAAGAAAAAGAATCATAGTCCTTGACATCCATACGACCTCGTCTGATGGAGGCATCTTTACCATCCCCGGCAAAGGTGAAGCCTCCTTAGAAATCGCTAGGGGTCTCAATGCTCCTGTAGTTCGTGATATGATAAAAGATGTCAAAGGAACTGTTATGGAATATTATAATTCTGACAAGCTCAATCTTCCCATCGATTCATTAACCTTTGAAGCAGGGATGCACACGGATCCTCTATCCATTAATCGAGCTATAGCGGCTATCATCAACTGCATGAAGCACCTGAGCATGGTTAATAGTAATGATGTCGAGAGCATCCATGACAATATTTTGAAAAACTACTCTAAAGGCCTCCCCCGAGTGACACGATTGCTGTATCGGCACAAGATCGAAGAAGGCGATCATTTTACCATGAATGCAGGATATCTCAATTTTCAGCCGATAGAGAAAGGAGAGCCCTTGGCCATCCACAATGGGCAAGTAGTAACGTCACCTCAAAAAGGACGAATATTAATGCCTTTATATCAGAGTAAAGGCAATGAAGGTTTTTACATAATTGCCGTTGAGGAGTAACTCTTTAGGCAGAATACCTTGTTAGCTTCTCTAAGACTCGTTGTTCCCAAATAAAGGGTGCATGAACGCTGAGCCCTAAAGAATCAACAAGCTCATCCATCGTGGCAGGAGAGGCATCCTTGTCATATCCTGCATATGGAGCAACGCCGATTAACTCTGAACCTTTTACCTCCACACCATAGGTTTTAGCCTCTTGCTCGACAATGTGAAAGAACATGCTCATCGTCATGGTCGAAATATCATAGACATTGGCAGATATCTGACAACAATTAAAATGGGGTGTCTTCCATCCTAAAACCCTGACCTCTTTCAGATTTGGGGAGGTTGTTCTTTTGATTTTGATTTCATTGGCGATGGCTTTAGCTACCGACAGCTCCTGGGTGTCGAGACTGACATTATATGCTACCATAAGATCACGAACAGTCCAGCAACTCAAGCCCAAGGTGGTATGGGTTTGCTGAGGTCCATAATCCACTATCAATTGACCATCAGACAGGCGTTTCTTAGCAGTAGCGATTCCTCCTTTGCGTATGTGACTTAGATATTGGCTCTTCAGACTATGGGCCATGCTGCCATAGTAGACGATAGGCAGATCATATTTATCTGCTATGTAAGGAGCCCAATCTCTGACCATCGTCTGGAGCTCCTCCATAGTTATATCCTTGATCGGGACAAATGGGACCACGTCCACAATTCCTACAGAAGGATGATTTCCTTTATATATAGAGATATCAAGTCCCTCACCAACCGCAACCTGATACAAAGAATCTATCCCCGCTAAAAATTTATTTGGTCTTCCTAACAAGGTCAATACAGTTCTATCTGCATCTACCCCAGAGTCTCTATGGATTACTGACAGCCCAGTACGAGTGACTTGTTCTATCATTAGATCTATCACTTCAGATCGATGCGCTGTATTAATATTTACAACACATTCGACTATTGCGTCCTCCCAAGCCATGACAATTTTTGAATTAACAAATGGATTATGTAGTTTGTACATCTAATGTAAATACCATTTGAAGCATTTTAGAAACATCTTAATTTTAATCTGTTGTGTTGGCGTCTCGATAGGCGCCCAACAAGTAACCGTATCTCCAGAAATTAACATCCGGTCTGACAACTCATATTACCTCCTTGGCAGTGTCGGAGAATCTATATTGTTATTTAGAGATCAGGGAAACAATAAAGTGCTCAATGTCTTCAATGAAGATATGGTTCTTTCCAGCGAGAGAACGGTCAACCTCATCAACAAACGTTCTTTCGTTTATGAAGTGGTCAATCAAGACTCGGTGTTTTCGGTGTTTTACGGTTTCAAAGATGCCAAAGAGGTCGTCCTCTACATGGACGTATTTTCTCCTACCGCAGAGAGAAGGGATAGTATCGAAATATACAGAGAGGAGAGTTCTATTAAAGGATTACAATACAAAGCAGTCCTCTCCGAAAACCAACAGGTCATCGCTTTATATAATACCATATCAAAAGATGAGCTTAAAGTCTTAGTGTATGATATCGCCGATCGGCAGGTCATCATCAGTGGCATCTATCAAATTCCTGAACTTAATCTCATAACTGAGATTAATCAAATGGAGGTGTCGGACTCAGGAGAGTTTTTGTTGATGTATGACAAAAACAACTTTAAGGGCAGCAAGGAGAATCATTTTGCTCGCATTATAAAATTTTTGCCTCGGAGCATAGAAACTGAAGAAATCAATATTCCCATCAAAGGCCTGCTGACGGCCGACCTGATGATGAAGGTTGATAATAGAAATCGCAAAGTGGCGCTTACAGGGCTATATGACGAAAAAAGCTTAGACCGTAGCACTGGATATCTCTGGGTCAGTGGTAGTCTCGATCAGTGGGGAGATGAAGACGTATATTTTTTCCCTTTTGAAGAAATTATCTTTTTTGAAGTCTATGGAGACAATAAGTCCAAGAAGCTTAGAGATTTTAAAATATCATCGATACTGCTAAAAGCTGATGGCACGCCCATTTTGGTATTTGAGTTATCCAAGGATGTTATTAGACAGCCCGGTTTTGGCACTAATGCCTATTCTACACAACAATTTAGATCATCCAACAGCAGCAGTTCTGCTGGCTGGAGCGACCATTACAGAGAAGATCTCGTCTTGATATCTCTTAATAAGAATTTAGCTCTCGAATGGCATCATGTGTTTTACAAAAAACAATTCTCACAAAATGATAATGGGTTATTCTCTTCATATTTTCCTTTTGTCACGCCCAGTCGAGTGCGATTTATCTATAATGATGAAATAAAGACTAATAGCACCGTGAGTGAGTACATATTTGATGGAGCAGGCAACTACAAACGCAATAGTCTCCTCAGTACAGAGTACCAAAATCTAAGGCTCATGTTTAGATATGCCTTACAGACGAGCAACAATGTACTATTAGTCCCCAGCCAAAGGAATACAACGCTTAATCTCGTAAAGGTCGACTTTATCCAATAGTTAGATATTTTAAAATTTTGTATTCATGATTTACTGCCCATATAAACCTATGATTCCCCAATAGAATCGATTTGATTGACTATTTTTAGTGATTATCAACAAGAATTTAGGAATCGGATCGAATGAGTTTTTTACTCCGAAACGCCCCTCAAGTGCTTCTACATACAGAACAAAATCTAAAGCACTTTAGAGATTTAGTCAATCATGCATTTCACAAAAGTGGATATGCCATCACGTACGATCAATGGACTGTGCTCGCTGCCATAGCACAAAAACAAGGAATTACTCAAATCATTATCTCTGACAAAACAGGTAAAGAGCCCGCATCGATCTCCCGCATCCTTAAACTCCTTGAGAAAAAAGAACTCATTGAGAAACTTCAGGATAAAAAGAACAAAAGAGCCAAACGAATCTATCTAACACCATCCGGAGACGAGGTCCAAAAGAAAGCAACCAAAACTTTTAACTCCATAGCCAAAGATGGCTTCAATGGCGTCTATGAGCAAGAGATCAACCTCTTCGTTAGGATCCTGGATAAACTCAAAGTCAATTTTGAAAAGATGGACAAGAAAAAGGCCGTTGGATAAAATCTTGAAGGTCTCTCAAACTGCTAATAAAAGTCTACAGAAAATAATCACAGTCAAAACTTGCTGTAGATAAGTGGACAACATATATTTGCGCACCATTTGAGGGCGATTAGCTCAGTTGGTTCAGAGCACCTGGTTTACACCCAGGGGGTCGGG
>CAZJHC010000246.1:0-5811 GCA_964545645.1 uncultured Saprospiraceae bacterium | reverse complement strand
TCATAGAGGCCCGCCTGCATGAACATCTCTTCCACAGCCGTAGCGATTCCTTCGTTTCTGGAGTCAAAAATGTTGTAGAGGAGAGGGCTTCTGCGGATCTCACTTTTGTGAGGTTCATTGTCCATTCTGGCCAGTTCAAACCAATGATAAAAATGACAATACAATGGTCTCGGGTCCAAGTGGGCGGTGATCCAAAAGAAGTTCCGAGTTGCTTCTGGGACATAGGTACCGAGATGCTCTCTCAGTGCAGGATCAAAGTATTCTTTGACGGTTACGATATCTTGTTCGTTTAGAAAAGTCATCAGACTCGATGCGGACTGATCGGCAAGTTCAGCATAAGCCATTTTAGAATCCACTGCCTGCAATGGTGGTAAATGTCTGTTGCGATGCTCTTCGAGTGCCAGGGAGGACCAAGCTCTTGCCAGCTCTCGTTTTAATATCATCACTTCATCTTCCCAAGTTAAGGGAATAAGATGCACATTATTTAGATACCAACTGTAATGCTCTTTTCCAATTCCAGATGGTCCTGTTTTAGACTCGGCTTGTTCTCGGAGCCATGTTGCTAAGTCGTCAGTTGCAGTGATGGCCGCTCCAATCTTATCTACTAACGCTTTGTCTTCCAACACACCCGGTTGTCGCAAAATGGACTGCAGACTTAGGCTCTGTCTTTCGATATCTCTGATACCAGTTATCCATAGGTCTCGGGCATTGCCAGTTAAGTTAAGCTTGGCTTGTTGATTGAGAGGTGGTATAACGGCCAAGTCTTTCATCAGGCGTGTACGCTCCTCATCCGATAGTGGGAATGAATAGGTCCATAACTCAAGAGTGGCATGATGGGTAGGGCCCTCATGCGCCGGAACATCGCTTCTATAATTCCAGACCGTCTTATAGAATGCGGGATCTCTCACCCATGGCTTCAGAATGTGATGGTTAAAGTCATAGCCATTCATTTCGGCCCATACGATCATCCAGTCTACCTTATGAGGTATCGACCATCCAGCGGTATCAATGCTCATTAGAGTTGATCTATGTTGCTCAAAGACTGGCCATCGAGCCTCAAATGTGGCATGAGTATAGTCTGGAGCACCAGCTCTCATGGGAGGTGATTCGAATGTCCTCCATGTATCAAAGAGCATTACCAATTTTTCATAAGATTCTTCTACTGGGTCATTAATTTGACAGGGTTGTACTAATGAACTGGGAGTAGTGGCCAGTGTCATTAGTAATGATAGTAGCACGGATAAAGTCATGTACTCAAAATAGGGAATAATAACATATAGATAGACATCCACTTCAACTTCAAATGAAGCCCTTGTAGTTGATATCATGGTAACAGTATCTATTTTTTCAAGTTAAACGTATAACTATGAACCATGAACAGGAAGCACTAATCTCATTGTTTCATTCTCCAACTATTGCCATTATCTCTATAAGCGAGTTCTTTAGTGATTCTACCTCGGACTTAAGTTGATCATTTTCTTGTGCTAATGCCTGTATAGCTGCTAATGCCACACCATCAGCATCTACCGTTGCAATACTTGTTGAACTACTACCTAGTCCAAATGCTCGATAGAAATCTTGTGCCATTGGGCCAACATGGGTCACATTATCATGCTTGTATTTCCAGGTGCTTATTTCTACAGTTTTCAATGCCTTAAGTATGGCATTGTTGTCTACGTTTTTGATCTCTTTTTTGAGATTTACATCTGAAGTATGGCTCAAGGTTCCGATCAACGTAAGGTTTCCATTTTCTTCTAAATCAAAAATCGTTACGCCAGTACTATTGCGAACTGAAAATGTTGAGTTCTCATCATCGTTGATATCCAAATCAATGATCACTTTATCATTAGATTTCAATAACAGGTCGGAGCTTGGTTGATTATCATCTGAAGATATGATCCCATCATCATCTACTGCTGGAACTATCTTCAGAGACCCTATTGTATGTTGGCCAGAAATGCTAGCATTACCCCTTACTTGCAGCCTATCTGAACCATTGTCAAATATAGGCGCTCGAATAATAAAATTATTAGTATTGAAAGTGGTGGAGTCTCCACTTCTATCTCCAATGATGTATGGGTGCCCATTGGTATTGGTGATTAGTAGTACATCTGATAGATCTTTTGGGGTTATATCACTTATTTTGCCTAAGACTATATTGGAGCTGCCAGTGATATTTTGACCGGCACGACTACCAATATAAATATTGTAATCTCCTTCTGAAGCGATACCACTATACTGACCAATATTTATATTCGACATGCCATTCGATTTAATTCCAGCGGACGAACCTAGCATAATATTTGATAATCCTTTTGATTCTTTACCGGCCCCAACACCTAAGAATATACCATTGACACCCTCAGTACGGCTGCCCGATAATTGACCAATTGCTGTGTTTTGACCGCCGGACGATAAATAGAGACTTCTGTGTCCGATACCTACACTATTCTCTAAGAATTCAGTTCTATCAGCCCCAGCAAAGAAGCCTATAAGAACCGACGAACCTATACTCCCCGCATCTTTAGCAGCGAAAGAACCTATTGCTACTGATTCCGATAAATCTACACCTTTTTGAAATACATCATTTCCTATGGCTACAGAACCTAAAGAAGCCATCGTGTTATTCATGGCACCTTTACCAATAATTGTACTAAACAGACCTTGTTTCATGTGTAATGCCGATTCTGAACCCATAATCACTGAAGATCTTATAAATCCACTTGAATCAGCTGCATGATTTCCAATTATGACATTTTCTTTGATTCCGGAATTAGTATAAAAATCTGGATTAATACTTCTTGATCCGACATATATAGAAGTACTATCAAAAGGCGTATTAATACTGAGAAGTCCAGTAATTTCTGAGACGGTTATCTGTGCTGCGACAAGATTAAGCATAAGACTAAATAGCAGGAGAAATAGGTACTTGGGCATAGTTTTGTTTTCTAATTTGACTTTTTCAATTGCCACCTCTCCGAATTGAGTAGTTCAGGTAAGTGGTGATTTTTTTCTAATACACTTAATTATTGATGGCTTGGATTATTATGGAATTATGGGACAAAGGTGAAGCTTGCTAAGGAGAGTTTCACCACCCTGTAAGGGTAGTTTTGCTTGGAGATTAAAATACTACCCACCCATAGGTAGGTATATGTAAAGAGCTTATAATCAATTACTTAATAGGCATTTATTGATTATCTGAACTCAAGATATTGTCAGCTTTCTTGGAGTACGAGATTGACAGCCTCTTTTCTATTATTAACATCAAGTTTTGAGTAGATATTTTTCAGATGAAACTTGACGGTATTAGTGCTTATATACTGCTTTTCGGCAATCTCACGATTAGTAAGCCCTGCAGAAACATCTACTAATACATCATATTCTTTTTTAGTCAATGGACTATCGATGATCTCCAAAAGGTCAGCGAATGATGGGATAGATATAACCTCTTTTTGCTGATTCATCGCTGCCGTAAGTCGAGATTTCAAAGCTTCTACTTCTTTTACTTTGGTAGAAATTTGGTTTTTGAATGTTGCTTCAGCAAGTTGTCTTTTTTGCTTGAGAGTCTGATATATCAATATCGTAGCCGCTATCGACAATATAATGATAGCTAAGAGTACATATCTAATGGTGAGATTATATTGAGCTTTCTTTTCGGCAATAAGTGCATCTCTTTGTAGGTCATTGATTTCCTGTTCTCGATCTATAAGAATCATACGAGCCTCGAGCCTCTTGGCTTCTTGGCCAGCATCTAATGTTATACGGTCTTTAAGGGCGGTATTGTATTGAGTTAAAATATTCGTTTTTTCTAGAGTAGACAGAAGTGCCTGATCTTCTAATAGATGCTTGTAAGCTGACATTTCTAGGTCTTCCCAATGTTGGTTTTGTGTAACTGTGACAATGTCAAGTAGCTTTTGTTTTTTTTCTGATCCAGAAGATAGTATAGCCATTCGCAGATTTATACGTGCTTGCTGTTCCTTCATGTCTAAAACCTCAGCAATAGCGGCAGCCTCACTCAATGCTAACTGAGCACATTGTAAGTCTTTTTGTGCAATGCATATGTCCGCTTTTTCGGTAAGAGAGACTGCAAGAATATTGTTTGAATTTGACGACCTCGCATAGGATACTGCCGTGTCTACATGAGATAGCGCTAATTCATGTAAACCCTCATCACCAAGGGCATCAGCAATACCGATGTGATACATGCTATGTCGATCGAAATGATGTCTTGGTGTAATGGAAATTGCCTTTTTATACTCATTTTTGGCCCTCAATAGGTTTTTTTGAAGCCGATATATCTCGCCTAAAAACTGGTGATCATATCCTATCGCAAGGCTATCGTGTTTTTCTTTATCAAGTTGGATGACCTGCTCCATATATCTTCCTGCGAGTCCCAATTCTCCTTCCTTTTTTAAAGCTCTGGCAAGATTAAAAATGATATTGGCTTTATTCTCTTCGGGAGGAGCGTTAGCTAAGTATTCATAGGAGCGAAGTATATGATCAAAGGCGACTTCTGAGTCACCCATTTCATCATTGTTATAATAGAGATTATTATAAGCCCTTATAAGGATAATTATGTCTGGAGCATCAGTAGTATTAGTTATGGCTATAGCTTTTTCATAGGCCTCATTACTCAATTCATATTTTTGAGAATAAGAGAGTACGTCTCCATAGTGATACCATATCCATGCTTGTACATGAGCATTACCTGAGCTATCAATATTTTCGATCATATCATCATAAATCACCCTAGCAGTATCTACATTTCCATTAAGTAGTGCATGCTCTAAGGCGTCGTGATATATGCGGATCTCTTGAGGTACGATAGATGTGTAGTGCTCTGTAGTTGTCTGAGCAATACAGGAGGATAAGCAAGCAAATACCAACATAATGCATGTTGATATTTTACAGAGAAGGTCACTGCTCGATTTTGTTTCCGCCTTGAGAGTGTTATGAATCATTCTTCGGTCATTCTTCAATCTTGATAACTGAGTTCTGCACGATGTTCATTATTATCCAATAAACACGCACAAGATAGGTATATGTTCCGTTTAACATGAACCTTAATTATAGACCTGTTAAGCTCCATCATGATGATCTGACGTTTAAGTATGTCAAGGATAGCACCTCACAGGGTGCAATGATTTGATATGTATCGTTTAACAAAATATTGGCTAAGCAGAGCATGGGATTTGCACAGCTTATTTCGACGATTTTGTCAGCATCTTACTTAGAAATATGCATCATGAAAAAAAGAATGATCATCTCTTATATCCCAAGTATAGTACTCTCTCAAACGCTCAGCTGAACTTCAGTCAGAAATCAATAACACCAAAGTATCCTTCCTCCGACAGCTAACGGCAGTCCGTACATAAACGCCGGACGCTTACAATATTGTCGTTTAATGCATCTTAAAGACATGTTCTAATACAAGATCGTATATCAATGTTACTCCATCTGTTATTTGTCCAAACTGTTAGGATATCAAGTATACATTCTCAGCTCTTCCTATATCAAAAGATCGAAAGAAATAAAGGATAAAGAAGATGAGAGCAGAAGTCTAAAAAGCAGATAGCGAGATTGACCTAAAGTCATCTCGATCTGGGTGGGTTGGTTAAAAAATGTCTTGATATGCTCTAAAATCGAAACTAAGATAAGATCCATCTTTTCTTCATGTACGTCCACTCTATATACACTTTTGAGTCGTGCCGAACTAAGGTTCTATGCACAAGCTACAGACACATGACATACAGAGGTTTCTTCCAGGGCTCAGTCTTTTCCCCATTTTGATAAGCATATCGTGCTGAAATG
>CAZJHC010000245.1:0-5820 GCA_964545645.1 uncultured Saprospiraceae bacterium | reverse complement strand
TCTCCATTGAGTACCGCATCAGTCTGTGGAGTTTGATAATTAGTTCGATGATCTTTCACACGGCGATCATCAAGAACATATGATCTAATTTGAGACCCCCATTCGTTTTTCATTTTGGTAGATTCTACCGCAGCCTTCTCGGCTCGTTTGCGTTCTAATTCTGCCTCATAGAGCCTCGACTTGAGCATCTGGATAGCCTTATCTCGATTCATGTGCTGTGAGCGTTCTTCCTGACATTCTACCACGATTCCTGACGGCAAGTGCCTAACTCTTACAGCCGACTCTGTCTTGTTTACATGCTGTCCTCCGGCCCCACTAGCTCTAAAAGTATCCCAATCAAGATCTGAAGGATTAACGTCGATTTCGATTCTACTATCAATCAGTGGATGCACAAAAACCGAGGCAAATGATGTCATTCTCTTTCCTTGCGCATTGTAGGGGCTTATGCGCACCAGTCGATGTACACCATTCTCACCTTTGAGCATGCCGTATCCATAATCACCTCCAATCTCTATTTCTACAGATCTTACTCCGGCAACATCACCATTAACTCGATTGAGTTCTTTGACTTTATAGCCACTCTTCTCACCCCAAAATACATACATCCTATAAAGCATCTCCGCCCAATCGCATGCCTCAGTACCTCCAGCACCTGCATTGATTTCAATGATTGCCGATAATTCATCTTCTTCTTTGTTGAGTGTAGATTTAAACTCGGCCTCCTCTACTTGAGATAAAGTAGTAGCATACTGCGCATTTACTTCCTCTTCGTCAGTTTCGCCTTCTTTTTGAAACTCGTACAGAATCTCAAGATCATTGGCAGATTCCTCGACTTTTTCGTATTGCTTTATCCAGTTCTTGTGGATTTTTAGTTCTCGGAGTATCTGCTCGGCACGATCCGGCACACTCCAAAAGTTGGGGTCTAATGATTCTTGTTCTTTGTCCTCTATGATCAAGCGTCTGTTATCGACGTCAAAGATACCTCCTCAGGTCTGACAGCCGAGCTTGTATGTCTGCGAGTTGTTCTGCAGTCATCTGTCCTTTCTTTTAGATGTTAAAAAATACTGTTTTTTCTGCTTAAGAGTCTAATAGAATAATTCTACAGGTTCAACATAGAAATAAAGTTCCGAATTAGCAGGTATAGTCGGAGGAAAGCCTCTATCTCCGTAACCTAAGCTAGGTGGTATAAATAAAGAAGCTTTAGATCCTACAGGTAAAAGCAATGCTGCTTCGTCCCATCCAGGGATAACAGATCCTTGGCCTACTCTAAATGGATAACCTCGTCCCTTAGCAAATGAATTATCAAAAGAACTTGCATCCGATACAAGAGCACCATAATAAAGCATCGTGAGCATACGATCTTTGGTCGCAGTCTCTCCGTCTCCTGCCTCATGTATATAGTATTTTAATCCTGACGGTGTCTCTTGCACTTGTAGGCTACCATTCTTATAGGCAGAGATAGTCTCTTCAGCTAACTCTTTCACTTCCGGCACTCTTTCTTTGATAAGGGACATCTCAGCCATTTCTTGCTCTTGTTGTTCTGCTATTTGAGCTTTATAGGTAGTTTCATCCATTTTTTCTTTGACAACTACTACATAATTTAGACTCTTGACATCTTCATAACCTTGAGGTAGGTTAGGAATAGAATCAGTAGGGATAATAATCGCTACACTATCTCCGACACTCAAGTGAGACAGTACGTCAACGATAGGATTCTGCTTTCTCACGATATCCTCAGCTGGAGCAATTTTTATGCTCGGCATGATTTTTTGATTGCGATAAGATTGCAGCATTTTACCTTGATCATCCATTACATCCATTTGGAAGTAGACATACTCACCTTCCTGAACTTTAGCTCCAGAGCCAGAAGAGAACACCTCGTACTCATACCCAGAGATTGCCGCCTTTTTAAGGCCTATAGGACTTTCTTGACATCCCATCACTAATAATAGGGCTATTGGAATATATAAAAACAGTTTAGTCATAATGTATATTGATGACACCTTATCGGCGTCTTTAGTTGGTTACAAATAGTATGGTAATATTGACACAAATTTTTCAATAGTATCTTGTAGAGATTTGTCCGAGGATCCACCTGAAGCATTCTTATGCCCGCCTCCATTAAAATGCTCTCGAGCCAGCTCTTGTACTGATATATCTCCTTTACTTCTCAAGGATAATCTTATATCTCCAGCAGGCATTTCTCTGATGAATGCCGCTACCTTCATACCTTTTATCTTTAGAATATAATTGACAACACCTTCAGTATCCCCTCTGGAGATCTGATATTTGCGATAGTCCTGCTTGTCCAAATAAATAACCCCAGCACTGAGCTCTTTATAAATGGTCATTCTATTACGCAACGAATGTCCTAATATCTTAAGTTGCCGCTCCGTCCAAGAATTAAAAATATAGTCGTTTAGGGAATAGTCATCTACGCCCATTTCTTTTAGATCTGCGGCCACTCTAAAGACATTGGGATTGGTCGCATAAGTAAATGATCCAGTATCTGTTATCAATCCTGTGAATAGACATGTAGCTATATCAAGGTCCATTTTTTTGATCTCATCAAGCTCATTGATAAATCGGTAGACCAACTCACATGTTGAGCTAGCGCTTGTATCGGACATATAATAATCAGCAAATGGTTCAGGATCAATATGATGATCTATTAAGGCCTTAAATGCCTTAGCATCTTGAACGTAAGGTCCGAGCGTATCAACCCTGTCGAGTCCATTAAAATCTAAGCAAAAAATTATCTCCGCTTCTGCTAAGGCGTCTATGGCCTTATTTTTCTCCTGATCATAGATAATTGCCTCATGTATACGAGGCATATATTCAAATATGACCGGATACTCAGAAGGCAGAATAACCTTGCAGGTATGTCCATACTTCTCCAAAAAAAACTTCATAGCTAACGAAGAGCCTATGGCATCCCCATCCGGGTTCCTATGAGTGATGATGGCAATTGGCTTAGGAGTAGCCAATCTTTTTTGTAATTCTTGGATCTCTATCATTTCATTAACAAACGGCGAAAATATAAAATTTATTAAAGGGGAAATGGACAAGGGCAAATCGAAAAAATTCCTCTTCAGTCCTGAATGCTATATGAAGGAAGATTAATAATCAAATAAAAACCTACTTTTGCGCCCTAAAAATTACAATTTATGGGAAAGAATATAACTTTTACGATGATCAAGCCAGATGCTGTACGAGGAGGACATATCGGGGCAATACTTAAAATGATCAATGAAGCTGGCTTTAGCATCAAAGCAATGAAATACACTAAATTATCTGTCGAAAAAGCTGGAGAATTTTATGCCGTCCATAAAGAACGACCATTTTATGGTGAATTAGTTGAATTTATGTCTTCTGGGCCTATCGTTGCAGCAGTGCTTGAAAAAAATAACGCAGTAGCAGATTTCAGAAAACTTATAGGAGCCACTAACCCCGCTGATGCTGAAGCTGGTACTATAAGAGCTCTCTATGCTACTAATGTTGGAGAAAATGCAGTACATGGATCGGACTCTGATGAAAATGCTCAAATTGAATCAAGTTTCCATTTTTCTGGAACAGAAATATTCTAAGCTGGGATAGACTAATTCTGGTAAGATGTTAAAAAAAATACTGCTATCGATTTTTGCTTTTATAACTCTATTGGTGATTATATGGATATTAGGACCTCGAGTTCAGTACCAAACTATAGATAATGCTCCCATTGCTCTCGATTGGCCATTGGATCAATTAGATAGTATCATAGCCTCTAAAGAGTTCGGCATACCCGACCTAAAGGAGGATAACGAAGCAAGAATTATATGGGCAGATAGCTCCCATGTGCAAACCGAATATAGTGTTGTGTATCTCCACGGATTTAGTGCCAGTCAAGGAGAAGGAGATCCTATACACAAGAACATAGGAGCAAGCATAGGAGCTAATGTCTACCTCGCCAGACTGAGAGATCATGGAGTCAAAAATAAAGATGTATTCAAAGAGCTGACCCCTCAAGATCTTATAGATGATACTAAAGAAGCTGTGGCCATAGGAAAGCTGATTGGACAAAAAGTAATTTTAATGTCCTGTTCTACAGGAGGTACAGTCTCGATTGCCGTAACCCCTGAAGACGACGCTATCCACTCATTGGTGCTCATGTCGCCCAATATCAGGATCAAGGACCCTAACGTACAACTTATGACAGGGCCATGGGGAGCTCAAATCATCAAGGCTATGGTTGGTGATTATCGAATAGTTGATGCAGCAGATGAAAAACAGTACTGGACAGGCAACTACCATGTAGATGGATTGTTGGCTTTACAGGCGCTCATCGATCAATCTATGACAGATGAGACTTTTGAAAAAATCAATATCCCTGTCTTTATGGCATACTACTATAAAAATGAAGAAGAGCAGGATCAGGTAGTCAGTGTTGATGCTATGAAAGAATTCTTACGGTCTATTAATACGCCAGAGCCATATGTTAAAGAGATTCCCTTTGCCAATGCAGGTAGTCATGTTATATCCGCAGCGAGCAGAAACGAAAATTGGAAAGACATTCAAGATTCAATAGAGGTGTTTTTAAAACCACTTTTGTAGCTTATTGTCGCCAATGACCATTAAAAACTAGTAATTACTTCCTTTTATTGATGAAAGGTTGATATTTTAAGGACTTATTGAATTTCACACACCACACCTTTTAACACGATTAGTATGCAACTTTATCAAGAGTCAATTAATGATATCGAGGCTTATGACTCTGCTAAAATCACATTTAGCCCAGATTTAATCCTCTTATTCACTGGATCCAAGCTAAGTAAGCTTGATTCATTTTTAAGTCGTTTAGGCGATCGATTTCCTAACGCCATTATAGCTGGCTGCAGTACTGCTGGAGAGATTTCAAATATCTCGGTATCAGATGACTCCATATCTTTGTCAGCGATCAAGTTTGATAAATCGAAAGTTGAGCTCACCAAAGTTCATATAGATGATCTCAAATACAGCCGGACAGCTGGTAATGAACTAGGTAAAAGCATCAACAAAGAAGACCTCAAACATGTCTTTGTAATGAGTGATGGTCTTAATGTGAATGGTGCAGAACTGGTGGAAGGATTGATCGAGGAGTTACCTCAAGGGATAACCGTGACTGGTGGCCTTGCTGGAGATGGACCAGATTTCAAGAGGACATTTCTTATAGACAAAGAGGTCCAGGAGCAAAAGATAATTGCCTTATCATTTCATGGCGAACATCTCAAAATCGGCTATGGTTCTAAAGGAGGATGGGACAGTTTTGGCATAGAACGATCTGTGACCAAATCTGAAGGAAGTATATTATACGAATTAGATGGTGAGCCTGCCTTGGATGTTTACAAAAAATATTTGGGAAGCAAGGCTGTCGATCTTCCTGGTTCGGGACTACTCTTTCCACTAAGTTTGCGCAATGATGAAAACATGCCCGTAGTCCGTACTTTACTTGGTATAGATGAAGAGGCTAAGAGCATTACATTCGCAGGGAGTATCCCGCAAGGATCTTATGTACGCCTTATGAAGGCTAACATTGATCGACTTATAGATGGTGCTGCTGAATCTGCATTGATTAGCCATAAGATTTCTGAGGGACAATCCCAATTAGCTATACTAATAAGTTGTATCGGAAGAAAATTGGTCTTAAAACAACTCATAGAAGAAGAAATCGAAGCGGTTGCAGAAAGTCTTGATAAAGGCACCATGATTACGGGATTCTATTCTTATGGAGAAATAGCACCGTTTGGAGAATTTTCTCCTTGTCAATTGCATAATCAGACTATGACGATTACCACTATATCAGAG
>CAZJHC010000244.1:0-5840 GCA_964545645.1 uncultured Saprospiraceae bacterium | reverse complement strand
GATCCAAAGTGCCGGCATGACCTATTTTGTATTTTTTGCGTCCAAGCACATGCCTAATACTATATCTGAGCTTATTGACTACATCAAATGAGGTCCAATGTTGGGGTTTGTCAACTAAAAATACTCCGCCCTCATTGAGATCGTCTATACCAAAATCATCTGCGTTGGTGTAGATTCTATCCATAATAGTGTAAGACAATAGTAAACATGCCTGCTAATGCGCAGTAGATAGCAAAATACTTCAACTTACTCCTCTTGACAACGGAAACCATCCACCTGCAAGCCCATACTCCAACTACAAATGATGATATCAAAGCAACTCCAAATGGAAGCGCATTGGCAGAAGTTAGTATCAATTCTCCTCCGATTACGTCCAACAGTATTTTGCCAAAAATCACCGGAAGCACCATTAAAAATGAAAAGCGAGCTGCAGATTCTCTATCTACACCACGGTACAAGGCGGTTGCAATAGTCATCCCACTCCTTGATACTCCTGGAAGAATCGCTATCGCTTGACTAATCCCTACAGCTGCCGCATCAGACCATGCCACTTCATCCTTGGTGGTTGGATTATCGGGTCCCGGGGTAAAATAAAGAACAAGTGCCGTAAACAATAAAAACGCTCCAACCCATATGATGGCACCGGCAAACAATGCATCAATCTGCTCTTCTAATGCTAAACCTATAATCAAGGCAGGTATCATGGAAAGAATAATCTTGCCCGTAAATCGATTGGATGGAGCATCCATATTCATGCTAAGTCCTTTGATTATCGACCAGATATCACTCCGATAAACGTACAATATGCTAAAGGCAGTCCCCAAATGTACTAGGACAACCATGTTTAAATCAGAATCAATAGACTGAGATCCCATCAACTCATTAGCGACCTCGAGATGACCACTACTACTAACAGGCAAAAATTCCGTCAAGCCTTGAATGATACCAAGAATTAAGGCTCTGACAATATCAGACATACTGGTTAGATTATCTAAATATGGCGTAAATCTCTACCGCCAATCCAGTTAGAATCAAAATAGGTGCTAATGTGATCCTGCGATGACTGTAGATCAGGCTTTCATCCCAAACATCAGGACTCGGCATACTCCCACCCATCATCAGAATCATGCCTAGCAAAATCAGTGCAATTCCTATTAAAATGAACTTGAAATTTTCTCTTCCAAAAATCATTTCCTTAGATGAAACAGTCGTGCTCTTTGCTTTGGACGTAGTAGGACTTATTTTTTTCTTTTTAGTAGTAGTGACTACTTTTTTCTTATTGGTCTTCGCCATGAATCATATTTCAAATATTGCTCAAATATAACGTTACAATCATATATGTGGTAATAGTTAATATAACGATAGCACTCAAAACCATTAATATGGCTATCAACACTATTGTGAATGCATTAACAAATGTATTGTACCCGGTAAAAGTACCTATCATAAGAAATGTCAAAACCAAGAGCACTATAGCCATTAGGCTACTTAGCAAGGCATCCTTCAAGCTCTGGATAAGAAATGGTCTTGATATCTGGTTACGATAAGCCCCCGACAAACTCATTAGTTCTATATACTCTGCCTTCTCTTGTAGTGTGATCTTGATGAACTGTACCAAAATAGTAATGACCAATATTGATACGATCACAAAGAGAATCCCAAGAGCTATCGATATCGTTCCTAATGATCCATTGACATTATTGACAAAAGTAGATTCTTGATATATATCCTGTACGATATCATGAGCCGCCAGTTCCTCAGTAGCCTCAACTAAGGCTGTCTGATGTTTCACTCCCACAACGACAATAGGATAAAAAGGATTATTCTCCAATAAAGAATTATCAACATCATTGACAGATCCATACCTTTCTAATGCTTGTTTGGGATTGATATATTCGGTCAATTGATGGTTAAATCGATCCGAATCTTTTATATCACTAAGTAGTACATCTATGTCCTTGGATGGAGCATCTTCAATCAACTCTAATATCAATATATCGTGATGTTCCATACCACCACTGACATCGTTAGACCCCAACACTGCTAAGAGCATCAATCCCAACAGGTAGAATAAAACGGAATAACTAAATAAGACAAATGGATGTGTGCTTTTCACAGCGACCAAGTTAAATGAATTGTTACATTTTGATAGATTAATTCTTTTAAGTCTTGTTTGTTGAATTCATTTCTTGAGTATATTTCATACGAGCTCTCTACAAATAATCTTATTTTGAGATCATTAATATTCAACCAACAATCTGAATTATGAAAGCTATTATAACCATCATTCTATTAACTTTTATATCGCTGACTACTGTGAAATCACAAATCAGACTCGGAGCAGGCATTGACACCAACTTCAGTGGATTAGGGCTCGCTGCTAAGGCTAACATGGATATCAATGATCAGTGGGGAGGACAGTTAGGCTTCAACTGGTACCTGAACAATTCAAATCCATCCCGGTTAGATTTGGACGCCACATACCTATTAACGTCTGCAGGCGATTATGATTCCATTATACTTAAAGGCATTGGTGGATTCAACTATTGGAGTTCCGGCATCGCCGGTATAAGCAGTGAGCTTGGTAATAATATAGGTGCTAATATATCATTTCCTATCGCAGACTATAATTTCTATATAGAACCTAGGATCACCATTATAAGTGTAGGAGACTTCTTTATCGGTGCAGGTATGTATTTTTAGATGACGGGCAAGATGAACAGTCAATGTAATGAGCCAAAAGAAGCAAGACAGAAAACTAATGTTAATATCAATTATAGTTCATGAGGTTAATTATTCTTTTGATTCTTATTTCTTCTTGTGACATGAGTAGTAAAAAGACCCAAGCTATATCCAAGGTTAAAACTGATCTCGACATCCAAGGGCATAGAGGATGTAGAGGTCTGATGCCAGAGAACTCCTTACCAGCTTTTGAAAAAGCACTCAAACTCAAGGTCACTACCTTGGAGATGGATTTGATTATATCTCAAGATCACCAAGTAGTTGTATCGCACGAGCCATTTTTTAGAGCTGGTATTGCCTTAACTCCTCAAGGTGATACGATCTCTGAGGATACGGAGCGAGAGCATAACATGTATGAGATGGATTATGATCAAATTAAAACCTATGAAATCGGAACACAACCTGATAAGAATCACCCCAATCGAAACAATGTAGCTACTTATAAACCACGATTTGCTGAAGTTGTGGATATGACTAAGACCTTTTGTGATCTCAATTCTCAAGATTTGCCATTTTTTAATATCGAGATTAAGAGCAACGAGAAGTATGACGACATTTTTCATCCGGAAATCGAAACTTTCGTAGATCTGGTGATCCAAGAGGTTGACAGATTGGATATAGCTGCTAAGACCATCATACAATCATTTGATTTGAGAGCCCTAAGGATCACTAAAGAAAAAGCGCCTCAACTTACAACGGCCTTATTAATAGAAAATCTAAGATCTGCTGAAGAAAACATAAATGAATTAGGGTTTAATCCTGATATCTATAGTTGCTATTACAAACTCGTTAATGAAGAGCTCCTACAGTACTGTCAATCGAGAGATATCAAAGTGATCCCTTGGACCGTCAATACTGAGGAGGATATGAAGACGATGATAGAACTGGGTGTAGATGGCATCATCTCGGATTACCCTGACTTACTCCAGATAACCTACGATTCCTATGCCACTCATTAGTGGGGATAATTTTGTGCCTGATAAGAGATTTCGCAATGGGCACTACAATACATTCATTCCCGCACTTTTTTATACTAATCCAAAAATATCTTTTAGTCGAGTTAGACTAATGACTCCAGACGATGATTTTTTGGATGTAGACTGCAGTTTAATCGGATCAGATAAAGTGGTCGTCATCTGCCACGGTCTCGAGGGAGATGCAACTTCGGGATACATGCTTCATTTTATAGATTATTATAATAGACAGGGGTATGATGTCATCTGCCCAGTCTATCGAGGTTGTAGTGGTGAGATGAATCGACAACTAAGGATGTACAACAGTGGAACGACTGATGACCTACACCTGACCATCGATCAGTTGACTAAAGAGTATCAGAGTGTCGATCTCATAGGCTTTAGTCTCGGCGGCAATCTAGTACTTAAGTATTTGGGTGAAGGGACATTTGAGGTGCCTCATAATATCGTATCAGGGGTTGCTATCTCTGCTCCGGTGCATCTTTATGACGCATCGATTCAATTGTTGAAATACCAAAATTTTGCCTATCAGCTCCGATTCGTCGTCTCATTATGGAAGAAAGCGATCGCCAAAAAAAAGCAGTATCCAGATAGAATAGATCTTAGCCTATCGAAGATGTGGAACCTTTATCGCTTTGATGAATACTTTACTGCCCCTATCTATGGCTATAAGGATGCTAAGGATTATTATGATCAAAACTCGAGTCTTCAGTTTTTGCCCGATCTGTGCCGACCAGCATTGTTAATTAATGCCTTAGACGATCCATTTTTAGGTCCACTATGTTATCCTTATGAAGTGGCTAAAAATTCAGATAATTTTTACTTCTGTGCCCCTAAATACGGGGGTCATGTCGGCTTCGCCAAAGATGCTAAGGATAGATCTTGGATAAAAGACACGTCATACAATTTTATCAAATCAAAAGAAGTAAGCTGATAGAGCATCAATCGATATAATTATCCATTTTTGCAGTGCTTAATAAAGATCCTTTTATTTAGAACAGAAATGGTCATGATTGATAGTTATAGTGATATAGAAAAGAAGTGGAAGCAATATTGGGAAGATCATCAGATCTATAAAGTAGATATAGATCAATCTAAACCTAAATATTATGTCCTCGACATGTTTCCCTACCCTTCTGGAGCAGGTCTCCATGTGGGGCATCCCCTTGGATATATCGCTTCAGATATATTCTCTCGACATAAACGTATGACAGGTTACAATGTACTCCACCCTATGGGTTTTGATGCATTTGGCTTGCCAGCAGAAGAGTATGCACTCCAGACAGGTATTCACCCTGCCGTATCGACCTCAGAAAATATGGCTCGATACAAAGAACAATTGAGCAGTCTTGGTTTTTCCTATGACTGGGATAGAGAACTATATACTTGTGATCCAAATTATTATAAATGGACCCAGTGGATCTTTACAGAACTCTTCAATCATTACTATAATAAGACTTCCAATAAAGCAGAGACGATAGAATCTCTTCGTGAAAAATTTAGTAGAAAGGGCTGTAGTTGCATTGATGCAGTTAATAGTTGTGACACTACCTTTACTGCAGATGAATGGAATTCATATAGCACCACAGAGCAAGAAGAGATACTGATGAGTTATCGTTTGGCCTATCGCAAAGTAGGATATGTCAACTGGTGTGAAGAGTTAGGAACTGTGTTAGCCAATGATCAAGTAAAAGATGGAATCTCGGAGCGAGGAGGCCATCCTGTAATTCAAAAACCAATGACTCAATGGTATTTGAGGATTACCGCTTATGCAGATAGATTGCTCTATGGCCTGGAGTCCATTGACTGGTCTCACTCATTGAAGACAATCCAACGTAACTGGATCGGCAGGTCTGAAGGTTGTAGCATCTTTTTTGATATAAAAGATCATCAAGAACAAATAGAGGTCTTTACCACTCGTGCAGATACGATCTATGGTGCTACTTATATGGTATTGGCCCCAGAGCACGACCTTGTTGCTCAAATCACCACTCCTCAACAGCAAGAAGATATAGACGAATATGTCGCCTATGTCAAGGCTAAAACCGAGGTAGAACGGATGGCAGAAAAATCTGTCACTGGAGCATTCACAGGGGCTTATGCTGTCAATCCGCTCACTAGTAA
>CAZJHC010000243.1:0-5856 GCA_964545645.1 uncultured Saprospiraceae bacterium | reverse complement strand
ACTGTCTCTTATAGAGATCTAAAGAGGAAACTGTCTATAACTTTTGAATCAGAGTTTCCTCATGCGATTGTCAGCTGGGAAGAAGAGATAGAAAGCGGATATAAGAACCCGCAAATCTTGAAAACTCGTGCTGTTAGAACACATTCTATAAACAGTCCCTACTGGAGACAACATAACTTGGCAGATGCCTCCTTGCGCAAGGAGTTAGGACTCGAATGATACCAAAGTCTTATGGTCCATCCTCCAGGACAAATTCTTTATAACTTCTATCTATCAACAGTCATAATATTATAAGTATTTATTAAAATCTGATGAGCATACTCCGTGGACATACAGATGCCATATATTCACAGTAGATGGAACTCGGACGACAGATTTTATTTTTTGTGAGTGCCTTGGGGGTATTTAATGGGTTTATTCTGAGCCAATATTTGCTGCTCTTCAAGAAAGATAAAAACATCAGTAACCGATGGTTGGGCCTATTGCTTCTGGCTCTATCGCTACGCATAGGAAAATCAGTCTTGCGATATTTTTACTCGAGCACCTCAGAATGGATATTGCAATTAGGTCTTACTGCATGTTTATTTATCGGTCCTTTTTTATACTTCTACGTTTGTTCTGCCTATCGACCAGAGCGGCCACTGTCTCAAAGTACTAAGCTCCAACTTTCATTGCTGCTTGCTTGTGCTGGGGTAGGATTAATATATCCTTACAAATATAATCCCCAATTTTGGAATCCAGACTTCGTCATATTTATCTACACCGTATGGATTGTCTATGTAATTAGCACCATATGGGTCACTCGGGATCTATGGCCAAGGCTTCTTTATAAAAATGCATCCACAGGTCATAAAGAACTATGGCTCCTTTCATTAATTATCGCCAACCTAACTATCTGTGCTGTTTTTAACTCTATACTCTACTTTGGTGTGCCCTCTTACGTTTTTGGCCCTATCAGTTTTTCATTTCTATTTTATGTGCTTGGTGGTTTTATTCTCTTTTCTCCATTAAAGGATTTAATCCTTCATAATATTAATTCGACGCATAAAAAACCTCGAAAAACCTTGGACAAAGACTTGATCCAACAGATAAAATCGGAATTATCAAAGGCTATGACAACCGATAAATCCTTCTTGGATCACAATCTAAAATTAGAATCACTGGCCCATAAAATTGGTACCACACCGCATCATCTATCCCAGTATATTAATGATCAAATCGGTAAAAACTTCAATAGCTATATAAATGAATTGCGAGTCGAAGAAGCTGCGACTTTGCTACTTTGCAATGATCACTACAGCTTTGAAGGAATTGCCAACGAAGTAGGATTTCGGTCTAAGAGTACTTTCTACGCAGCATTCAAGGCTCGCTTTAATATGACACCTAAGTCATATATATTGTCTCAGCGACAAAGCCTATAACTTAGTTTATAATTATAATATAGGACTGGTCAAGTCCTATAATTATTGACACCGTCCCAATAAAGTCGCTACCCTCGTAAAAAAGTTTTTTAGCATGAAATCAGTCTTCATACTTACCGTATTGATATCTCTACAATTGACAGCCCAATCTGTACGAGACTCCGTACTCATTCCTATAAACGATTATATGGTTGGCACGTCATATAATCATTTGGATCAGATTAAAAGAGCTTTTCACGATTCTGCGATGCTCTATTTATATAGTCCGGCAGAGCCATTGATCATATCCCCTCAGAGATATGCAGGTTTCTTCAAGAAGAGAACACCAGGAGCGTTTAATGGTCGCTATTCTTCTTTACTAAATTTGGATATATACAATGATACCGCTATAGCAGAGGTAGAAATTAAAATGCCGAAGATCAATGCCCGCTTCATCGATCTTATGCTCTTAAAGAAGATGGAGACAGGATGGAAGATAGTAGGTAAAACCGCTACACGATATGACATGGTACAGGAAGCTCATCTGCATACCAAGAGAGATGTCTTCTCCGGATTGAAACAACCTTGGTCTATGGCATTTTTGGACGCTCATCATGCCATAGTATCCGAACTTGGAGGTGATTTACTCAGTATCAACCTCAAGGAGAAAAGCTCCACCAAAATTACTGGATTCCCAAGAGACTTATTTACCCCCTTAACCTTAGATATATCTAAGTATCCTGTAGGCACTTATCCTGCAGGTGCAGACGGCAGGGTGGTTCGATTCAATGCAGGCATATTAGAAGTAGTCCTACATCCTGAATATGATACAAATCAAAAAATCTATGTCTCTTATGTGTCTCAAAGAGATGATCGATATGCGCTCAAGGTAATACGGGCTACACTGACAGGTCATCACCTATCCGATGTAGAGGTATTGCTCAATCCTGGTCCCTATGTGCCTGGACTATTTCACTTTGGTGGTGGGATGACTTTTGGGCCTGATGGCAAGCTATATATCACGGTAGGTGAACGTCTATTTGCTGAAGGGCTAAAAGAAGGGTTACCGATCGCTCAAGATGTAACTGATGCTCGAGGCAAGATATACCGCATCAATGCAGACGGAAGTATACCAGTGGACAACCCAGATTTTGGTCATGGGGCTATACCTGGGCTATATGCCATAGGCATCAGAGCCGCTCAGGGCATAACGGTACATACTGATGATCATAGTATATGGTTCAGTGAGCATGGCACAGTACAAGGCGATGAAATCAACTTATTGACTGCGGGAGCCAACTATGGATGGCCGGATAAAACAACTGGTGACTATCGCACTCCAGATTATGAAGCGCCGACCAGAGAAGGTATAGAGTATACCGAACCCATCCACTTTTGGTCTAAGACTGTAGCTCCGACTGGCTTAACATATTATACGGGCTATGGCCAGCCATCATGGTATGGAGACTTAATAGTGCCTGGCTTATCTAAAGGAAGTCTGTGGCGTATGGGCATCCATGAGAACCAAGTCGTATCTGCCGAAGAATTATTCATCAACGACAGAGTACGACTTCGCAAGGCAGTCATGAGCCCTGATGGTAAGTTGTATTTACTGACAGACGAAAAGAATGGTCGAATCATACTGGTAGAATGATGTAAATAGGTCATCTTAAAGGTGCATTCTCTGAATATCAGCAATATGGACCTAAGAGCAGTAGGCATCAAAATCATAGAGCTCAAAAATGCAGATCTCACCTTGAGGGAGAAGCTCGCTACAGATGGAACATTATGGTCTGGCTACCATCCAGATATGGAGCGGCTCCATAACGCTAATGCCGAGATACTGGATCAAATCATGAATCAAATCGGTTATCCTACTATAGAAAAGGTTGGCACTGAGGCGAGCGAAGCAGCTTGGCTCATTATTCAACATTCCATAAGTCTGCCAGCATTTATGAAAAAATGTTGTGTACTACTAGAGAGTGCTGTTAAAGAGAAACAAGCCAACCCAAAGCATTTGGCTTACTTGTCCGATCGCATAGCGGTATATTCTGATAAGCCTCAGCAATATGGTACTCAATATGATTGGGACGACATGGGTCAAATGAGTCCTAAGAGCTATGACAATATCATATTAGTCAATAAGAGAAGGAAAAACGTAGGTCTTAATACCTTAGAAGAACAAACTAAAGTCATGAGACAGCAAGCTATTGACAATCATCGATCCCCTCCTACTGATGGCGAAGAACGTCGCAAAAAATATGATCAGTGGAGGTTAAAAGTAGGATGGCTGTAGTAGTCTTATCTTTAGTCTCGTGAACAAAAAGAATATTCTAATCGCAGGAGCTGGCCCTTCAGGTATGTCTATGGCACTATTCCTCAATGAACTCGGTTATCACCCGCATATCATTGATAAAAAGGGAACTATAAGTCCACACTCAAAAGCGCTTGGGGTTAATCCCAAAACCTTGGAAATCTTCGATTATTATGGAATAACTGAACGATTACTTAGTCAAGGGCGTAAGATGACATCGCTAAACATATGGAAAGGAGATAAGCACATATTTAAAAATGAGCTTAACAAAGTCGATCATAAGTATCCCTTCATGCTCATTCTACCTCAAAAAATATCTGAAGAGATACTTGTCGAAGCATTAAAAGAAAGAAATATCGAAGTCTCTTATAACACAGAGTTGATAAGCACGAAGAATGTCACGCTGCCGGAGGCTATCATACAATTGAATGGTCAACAGTTGACTCATGCATATGATTTGCTCATTGGTGCAGATGGAGGCAATAGTAAGGTCAGACAATTACATAATATAGGGCTTGATGGATTTAGTTATAACGAAAAGTGGGAACTATATGATATCGAATTGGATACACCATTAGCAGCAGATGAGGGACATATTAGGATGTATACCAATGGAGGTATGATTATGATTAGGTTAAAAGATAATGTCTGGCGAGTTGCAGGCAATATGAGTCAGATTCTCAATTATCTGCCTGACGGCACTCGTACTTATGATATCAAGTGGCAATCAGAGTTTACTATTCATCATAAGGTGGCCAAGCAATTAAACGCAGATAATATGGCCCTCATAGGTGATGCAGCGCATATGCACTCTCCAGTAGGCGCTCGAGGTATGAATCTCGGGATTGAAGATGCATACATACTCTCTAAGCTCATCAGGCAAAATGAGATAGGAGAATACACAGATCTAAGAAGGCCATACCTCCTTAAGACTGTTGACAGGATCAACATGATGACTATTGGATTAGCAGGTAATACCAGAATATCTCGTTTGGTCAGAAATAACCTACACGTTCTATCTACATTCTTTCCGCTATTAATGCCACAAGCCAGAAAGTTTATCATGGGATTAAATTAGATCCCATAGGCTCGGTTTGTTAATGAAAAACAAATAAAGTCAGATGCCTATATGGACGCATGTATACCTCGTATCTTATGAGGATATCATCAATCATGAAAAATCTCCTATCGCTCTTTATATCAATATGTATCGTTTGCTCTTGTAACAATAACACGAATCAAGCTTCCAATGATGCTGGATGGACCATGGTCTATAAACATGATGATCATGGTAAGCCTCTGTATGGTAATAAAGATAAGGTCATTGAAGCTGTACAGAATGGATTGTCTGTAAGAATAGGATATGGGCGCCAAATATCTGATGAGAGATCTATCGAGCATGTAGCAGATGCTCAGTTTTTATCAGTTTTGAATGACCACGACTCTAAGGAGGTTTTCGCTCAGATATCACCTATTATGAGACAAGGACCTTATCGCCAAAATGATACGATAGGTATAAAGCTTGAAGCAGGCTATAAATGGCTTACAGCCATTGGTACCAATGGCATGGCCAGCAATGTAATGGTACATACCTTTGCAGATACATTAGACGGCAGTAACCAAAATCGTAGAGGAGCAGTATGGTTCGTTGATTACCCCCATAATTTTGAACCAATAAATAAAACCTTGGCTTTTGACTAGGCTGATTACTCTATGTTAAATTTACCTCTATAACTTATTCCTATAGGCAGCTTTTGATTAGCTACCAAAAGCTCTTTATGGCTGAAAGACTTGACATGCTGGCGAGCTACAGCGTATGATCTATGTATCCTGACAAATCTATCATTAGGCAACTTGTCCAACGTTGACCCAAGGTTACCTTTAACAACCAAAGATTCGTCGACAGTATGGATCCTAACATAATCTTTAAGGCTTTCGACATATAATATATCATCCAAAAAAACCTTGTGCTGTGCTCGATTGACATTAAAAAAGATATGCTCTTTAGTCATTGATCTAAGTTGAGGGATGTCACTTGATTGAACAGCGATTCTGTTGCGATAACGATCTACTGCTTTAAGAAATCTATCAAATGAAATAGGTTTAAGCAGGTAGTCAATAATATCTAATTCATAGCCTTCA
>CAZJHC010000242.1:0-5862 GCA_964545645.1 uncultured Saprospiraceae bacterium | reverse complement strand
TCTAACTTCTAAATAATTATCGATCCCTGCCAACTGTAATCCTTCATTATCACACCCATCTGCAAATGAGGTTTGATGATTAACGACATCTTGATTGTTGACAGACAAATCCGACAAAGAGTTGTTATCGAAATTCAAATGAAGAACTAGATTCTCTTCCGCAACAGACTGTGCGAATAAATTACAACTAAGCAGTACCCATAAAAATAGACATGCAGTTTTCATAGTGCTTCTTGACGATCTGACATCTTCATATTCTCTTGACATTATACTACATCCATAATAGTTTAATCATAAGGACAGTTGCGATCATCGTACATACTGCCATATGATATTACTCTATTCTCTTTCAAAGTAATATTTATTTCGAATAATAGTGACATTACTGTCTTTGTACTGAATCTTTTTTATTAAAGACAACTGGTCTTTTTCATATGTTATGGATTGGCATATTAGCGCAGGTTTTCTATTGTCCTTTCCTTCTCTAACCAGCATGAGCGTCCAGTGATCTGTTTTGTCATCTACCTTAAATGATTGGACATCATACATATTCCCTTCGAATTTCATTCGTTTTTGCTTTGACATGACTTTGACCTTAGTTTTATCATAAACAATTTTTCCATTTGGCTCCGTAAATCCTAATGAGAAAACTCCTTTTTTATCTTTCCAGATAATTTTCAATTGACAAGCTAAGGTGGACTGTTTTATATCATCACTATAGTCAGTATAGGTTATTGTTCCAACCCAGTTTCCTTCAATTTGGTTGATGTTGTCGGATATTGATTGACCAGCAACAGTGACATAAATAAAACACATCAGTACCGTTGACATTCTATATTTCATATTGATTCATTTTTTTGTTTATTAAATAGTCTAAGCTGAATTTTCCAGCCCCATTAAGTAAAATTGTAGTGCTCATGATCATAAAGAAAAACGCCAATAGACCTGGTTTAAGAATATCGCCATCGTGATAGATAAATGCCGCCACAAAAGTAACAACAACGTTCATGGCAGCAGCAGGTCTCGTAAATAAGCCTAACATAAGCAATATACCTCCGAAAAATTCTGTGATTACTGCCAGCCAAGCAAACAAAAATGGAAGAGGAAAGCCCATATCTTCAACATCTTTGACAAACCAATCTTGAGGACCCCATATGCCATTTCGAGGAAATAGTTTCTCAAATACAGTACACAACGCTAGCCCTAAAAATACCCTGAGTATCAGAAAGGCAATATTATTGTTGAGCTTGTCTGGATAGGTGCTTGACGATAAAATTCTTAATAATGACTTCATTTCTTATGCTTGTAATTGATTACAAACCAATGAAGATGTAGTAGGACAATCGCTCCAAATCTAGATATGACCCTTATTTTTGCTCACTTTTTGAAGATTTTATGTAGTCCGAAGGACTTACGCCGCAATGTGTTCTAAATGCCCTATTGAAGGTAGATTTAGATGGAAAGCCAGATTCATAAGCGATACTGAGTAAAGTATACCGTTCATGCTCTTTGGCTTTTAGCTTTTCTTTGAATTCTTCTACCCTATAAGAATTGACAAGTTGATTAAAATTGCTCTTTAGTTCTTCACTGAGGAAATACGAGCATTTTTTATCCGTAATATTTAAGTATTGCGACAGGA
This sequence comes from uncultured Saprospiraceae bacterium, assembly GCA_964545645.1. Classification (GTDB taxonomy): domain Bacteria; phylum Bacteroidota; class Bacteroidia; order Chitinophagales; family Saprospiraceae; genus GYS-P2D. The sequence continues at coordinate 4,223 of CAZJHC010000242.1, read as the reverse complement.
GGCTTAAGTTTAACTGTGAGTTGAGGTGAATCTTATCTCTTTCAAAGAGTTGGACTATATCCTTCTTTATTAGAAGCGACTCTTCTACTGATATTACTGAATTTGAGCTTTTTAGCGGCGTTTTGTAAATGGATGGAGGGTTTAACATTTTCATGATATGGTATGTAACCCATAGAATCAGTATTGTGAAAACCATTGATCTCATTACATAGATCAGGTTGCTTGATCTATGTTCAGTAATAACCTCTACGATAAGAAGTATGACTTCTAATGCAGAAACTGCAACAACTACTTTAGTCAACGACATCAACCACGAGGTCTGATCCTTCTTCCAAAAATGAGACGCGTCTTTTTTCTTTTGCAGTAGCCTAAAAGACAATAAAGTATAGAATATCATAGAGAGAGGAAACAAGACCGCTTCTACCAAGCTATATGTTCTGAATATATGACTACTCCAAAGTTCTGATTTATAAGTAACGTCTCTAAAACCTATAAAGAGATACAAGCCAAATTGGGCAATAGGGATAATCACATGGACTAAATCACTCTTAGCAAGTTTTAAATTAACTTTAGATTTTATGAACAAGTAGAACAAAGGTGCAATGCTCAAAGAGAAGAGTATAGGGATAAAATACAAGTCTCTAAACCTATTAGCAATTCCAGAAGTAGTAATAACTTCATTCAACAGTGTGCATCCAAGAACAGTCAAAAACAAAATAATTAACTGCTCCGATATATGCTTACATTTCTTTTGGATCACTAAAGTGATACTTGCGCTAAACGCAATGCTTATACCAATACTTCCAATAGCAATGATTAAGATACTCGATATAGGCAATGTTATTTCCATCTTTTGAACTCAACTTGCTATTAGGTTGTGATCGTAGAATGCTTGATTTGTTTCAAAACAACTGACAAATACAAAATAGGCTTCTTTAAAAAAGTCAAAAGCGAAACTTAGGAAATAAAAATGCACCTGCAAAGTTTTCTGTAGATACATTGTCAAATATTGTGAAGATCAAGATTTAAAATTGTATTTAATTGTCGCAAACCAATGTCACGGCCTTGCGAAACCATTGGCATAACTCAAAGTGCCAACAAGAATAGACCCGATCATCTCAAAGACAAATATTTACACCGAACCAATTACGATATAAAAAAGACATCTGTAAAGATCAGATACATAGAAGCAGAAAGTAAAATCGAAGGTGCCAAATATGCTACTCAGCTATTGGATACCCTCCCGTCAAAACAAAAAGAAGTCTTTTATCTGAGAAATTACATGAATTTGAATTTCAAAGACATTGGCAAAGTCATGGACCTCTCTGAGCAAGTAGTTAGAAAACATAATTATCGAGCCATAAAAAGTCTCAGATCTCAGCCCCTCTCCAAGTTGAATAACTTGTAGAATTTAAACTACCATTTGAAGATTCTTCTATCCTAAAAATACAATCAATAAGTAACCACCAACGAAGGGTCAAAAGGATACCGACCAAAGTCCTTACCATAGATAGCTAGTCCACCCTCTCCTTCTACTTCAAGCCTTACAGTCATCTTTCCACTATCGACTATCTCGATAAATGATTCTTTATTGAGCAAGACATTTACTGGATAACCATACGAACCTGCCTCTCTTAACTTTCTATCTTTTAACTGGGCATGCCAAGATAGTACCCCTCTGTGGTCTGCTGGATCATCTGCTAAGTTTATTTGCCTCACCTGCTTGCCATTGATAAAGACTGTAAGTGTCGTAGGAAATAAAGTATCATCGGTCATTGGATATGAGTTAGGGTTGCTACTAGGCGCCACTAAAGAGCCCCTCATAAAGTCTAGATCCTTTTGATACTCTTCTTGATCTTTTACAAATAATTCTTTAGCAGAAGCTTCTACTATAAAGTAGGCAGCTTTGGCATTTGACAAGTCAGTACCTTCTGGGATTACTATTTCATATTCAAAGTGACCACGTCCTGCACCATTGACTTTTTTACCACCCATAACGTTCCAAGTTTTCTTACTCCAAGTTGCAGATTTATAATCTTTTGCAGCTACAGAAAAAGCTGTTGCAGTTGCAGCAGCTGTTGAACCCTTGATCATTATATGTACAAAGTTGCGATGAAGCACTTCACCACTCGGGCTTTTCAATATCAACTTTATCTTACCAAGACCATTGATATCAGGCACGTTTAATTGTAAGGGGGCGAGCTTAGATTGTATCCATGGTGTATAATTAATCTGCATTGAATCTTTGATCATACTTCTATAAGCTCTTCCGTAGCTATCTATGATATCTATATCATAAGTTAAAGTGAGTTGATCAGACAAAGCTCTATCTGTCATCGCAGAGATGTATAACGGAATTTCTAATTCGGATCCGGCCGTACCTTCAAAAAAAATATCTTGCCCAGTTGAGATATAGATATCACTATGTAGATCATTGAGTGTCATGCCTGGTACGATATCTCCAAGTCCTGTGTGTTTTTCACTTCTATCAAATCGCCAGTATCCATTCCATTCATTAACAACATCGTGGTGCTCTGTATACAGCCACCCTCCTATTTTTGGGTACATTCTAAATGCATTGATCATACGATGATAGTCCCAAGACCAATCAACATCTCCTGTACTACCATCATAACCCCAGACATTACCGCATTCAGAATTGATATTGGGTTCTGGACCTTGTTTATATCCTTCTTCATAGTGGAATGAGCTTCCTTCAAAAGACTGATCACTGATATTTTTTAAATAATCATCCCATTCATATCCAGGCAGATAGACATGCCATGAGTTAAGATCAGTGACCGTGTGTCCACGGACACAGCAGATAGAGTTGTCTTCTACGATCCGCGTATCATCTAATGACTTCGTCAGGTGATATAATGACTCGACCCACTTTTGAGTCTCAGGTAAATATTTCTTTCCATCATCTGTATCAGTAAATAATCCCCAAGTCTCATTCATGATTACCCATGAGAAAATAGAAGGATGATTATAATCTCTCTTGATCATTTCTTCTAAGGTGTATGTGGACTCTCTTCGCATGCGCTCCTCTGGTTCTCCCCAGCTATTAGGTAAGTCTTCCATCACAAGCAGTCCCAGTTTGTCTGCCCAGTAAAGTTTACGAGGCACTTCAACTTTTATATGAATTCTAATGCCATTGAGACCGATAGACTTACTTCTTAAGATCTCATCTTTCATAAACTTGTCAGATGGGAAGGTATAATATCCATCTGGATGATAAGATTGATCGAGAGCTAATTGTAGATAGATGGGTTTATTGTTCAGTGCGATGTATGGATGGTCTGTTCCAGGTAAGTTCATCACACTCACCTTACGCATACCGAAGTAACTTTTCAATTTGTCTTTACCAAGAGTGGCTTCTATATCATATAGAAAAGGACTTTCTAAAGTCCACAATTTGGGATTAGGGATAGCAACTGTAGTTTGTGCCACACGTTGTTCTTTTTTGAACTTTACAACACCATTGATAACCGCTTCTTCTCCGGTAATTCTTATAGGCACTTCGGTTTCATTTTCAACAGCTTCTGCCAAATATACTTTGACGATAGCTTGATCATTATCTATATCGGCAGTTACCTGCAAATGATCTATATACGACTGACCTCTCGCCTCCATATATACGGTTTGCCAGATGCCTCTTGCATTACCATAACCCTGCTTACCATATAAGGTGTGAGTACGGCGTTTGTCATCAACTCTGATAACCAGTGCTTGATCCTGGTCATATTTTAAATAATCAGAAAGATCAAATTCAAATGGCACATAGCCGCCTTTGTGAGATCCTAAGAGCTGACCGTCTAACCAGACGTGTGTCTCCCAGTCTGATGCTCCGATAATTAAAAACAATCGCTCATTACTCCATTTACTTGGCACCTTTATCATCTTTTTATACCAACCTATATCTGCATCATCATTCACTTGCGACAACTTTGATCCCCATGGAAAAGGAACCATTATCTGTTGGGTAAATGATTGATCTCCCTTCTGCCACCCTTCTTTTATACCAACATCTAATGAATCAAATGCAAAATCCCAAACACCATTTAGATTCTCCCATTGTGCGCGCATCTTGATGGGATTAGGATGCATGGGCAGGGGCATTTCTTGTGCAGAAAGAAATGAAATATTGAATATGACAATTAAAAGGATGTGAAAGAGATTCATAATATCACCTTATAAAGCGTGTTTATAAAAAGTTCAAC
>CAZJHC010000241.1:0-5870 GCA_964545645.1 uncultured Saprospiraceae bacterium | reverse complement strand
CTATAGAGTATCATCAGCACCAGGGCAATCAGTAGATATGGCCAACTTTGTAAAAAGAAAAAATTGAATAAAATATATAATCCCGTACCAAGTACCGTCAATAACGAAGCTCGGTTCAAAAGAATAATTACTCTGTCTTGTCTAAAACTTTCTCCTTGAGTACCTATATAACTCAATTTATGCCAAGCAGCATGGAATGATTTTGATAAAGTACTCGATTTAGACAAGGGTGTATTTTTGTGACGTTCTAACATCTATGGGACAGCAAAAACAATAAGTAACCCTAAGTCCATCACCCTAAATAAAATAGATCGATACAACTTGATGAAGTTTAAGATGGTTTTAAACCCTATTGTTTGTCTAACTTTGTCCTAAATCTCAAGCTCCATGCTCGTCGGTAGTAATATTACAAAGTCTTATGGATCACTCAGGGTGTTAGACAATTTGGACATTAACATCCATAAAGGAGAGATCGCAGCTATCGTCGGCAAGAGTGGTAGTGGCAAGAGCACGCTACTGCATATCCTTGGGACGCTTGACACTCCTGATAGTGGAGATATCCTATTGGACGGATCTAATATCACTGGATTATCGGCCGACAATATCGCCAAAGTAAGGAATGAAAAAATTGGGTTCATCTTTCAGTTTCATCACTTATTGAGCGAATTTACGGCAGAGGAGAATGTTATATTGCCAGCATTGGTCAAAGGCACCGCTAAACAAGCAGCACTACAAAAGGCCACAGAATTATTAAACTATCTGGGTATTGCTGATCGCCGTACACATAAGCCATCTCAATTATCAGGCGGTGAGCAACAACGAGTCGCTGTTGCCAGAGCACTCATTAATAATCCCAAGATCATCTTCGCCGATGAACCAACTGGCAACCTTGATGACAGCACCTCCAATGAGCTCTTCGAATTAATACATCGCCTCAGAGAGGATTTTAATCAGACTTTTGTCATTGTAACTCATAGTAAAGACATCGCCAATAGGTGTGACCGAATACTCACTCTCCACGACAAAAACATAAGTGATGGAGCAGCACGATAAAGGCAAGGATAAAACCACCCTCGATGAGTCTCAAACAGAGTATGGTCTAACGGCAGCTTGGGACTATCTCAAGGCCTTTCTGCGTGACGTACTCGATTTAGAAAAAGGAGTTAACAAGCGTAACACGATTAATGAGATACGTGATAAAAAATCCATGGCGGGTGCTAATGCCTGGATGCTTATGTGTTCTATAGTTATCGCTTGCATAGGGCTCAGTCAAAACTCCCAAGCGGTCATCATAGGTGCTATGTTGATATCCCCTCTTATGTCTCCGATATTGGGTGTAGGACTGTCTGTAGGGATCAATGATATGGATACATTGAGGACCTCATTAATTCATTTTGGTGCTGCTATAGTCATAGCCTTATTGACCAGTACCATATACTTCGTAGTTTTTGATTTTCCAGAGATTACTAGTGAGATATCATCCAGGACCAAACCTACGTTCCTCGATATCTTTGTGGCTATTTTTGGAGGTATAGCTGGGATCATTTCTATTGCTCGTAAGGATATATCTACAACTCTTCCTGGCGTAGCCATAGCTACGGCACTAATGCCACCATTATGCGTGACGGGGTATGGCATCGCCAATCTGGATCATGATATCGCTTTAAAGTCCTTCTATCTATTTTTCCTTAACACCTTCTTTGTCTCACTCGCTACCTACTTGATAGTCAGATTTTTACGATTCCCATTCAAAGACTATGTCAAGCAAACCCAGCGTCGCAAGAACACTACATATATCGTCATGTTTAGTTTGCTCCTGATCGTCCCCAGTGTATACTTGTTCAAGGGAGTAATCGATGATGCTTATGATCAAGCAGCTGTCAATAACTTTTATCGATACTGTCTCGGAGACAAACAAAAATACCTCGACTCCTATCGCTTAGAGCGCACAGATGATGAGCATCATATACTGTATCTCAAGTGCTATGGAGATAGCATCAACAAGGACGATACAGAGGCGTATGAAGAATGTCTCAAGACATATGGCATGGATGATGTCGCTATTGAAATCATCCCAAGTTCTGAAGTCAATCTGGATCATTTCTCTGGTTTAGAAAAAGACCTTCAAGATCTCGACGATCAGTTAAAGGCAGTCAAGGCCATTAAGCAAGAACAGGCCGCCTATATCCAAAACTCTCAGTCCTCCAAAGTCGATAGCATCACTCTAAAAGCCCTCGATAAGGAGTTAAAAATCTTATATCCCGAACTGGTTGAGGTACAAATTGGTTCAGCCGCCTCAATAGGTATTGATGGATATCAGTCCGCAGAACCTATAATTTTACCCAGGTGGAAAAACACCAATGCCAAACGTCAAAACGAAAAAGAACTTATTGCATTTATTAAGGCGAGATTGTCTCTGGACTCCGAGAAAAATTCAGAATAAGTTCACACGCTTAGTGTTCCTCTAATTTGATACACGGATTAGGATAATCCTTGGCAAGTATAACCCCATATTCATGCTGCTCTTGTTCAGACATCAAGTGAGGCTGATGTATATAGTCTTGTGGTACTGATCTTAATTGAGGTAACCAATGTTTGACAAAATCACCGTTTTGATCATAGCGTTTTGCCTGCAGTATGATGTTAAAATGCCTGTTTTCTCGAGGATCACAACCGACACCCGAGACATAATTCCAGTTACCCCAGTTGCTACATGGGTCATAGTCTATTAACAGGGACTCAAAATACTCCGCCCCTAATTGCCAATTGACCTGTAGATCATTGACTAGGAAACTGGCAACATTCTGTCGTGCACGATTGGACATAAATCCAGTCATATTGAGCTCAGTCATGGCGGCATCAATAAATGGAATCCCCGTACGAGCCTCACTCCATATCTTAAATAGCGCCATATCATCTGTCAGTTCTTCTCGCACCTCCTGCTTGATACCTCCTTTTTGGAAAATGGCATTGCCATGTTTCTTGCCCATCAATCTAAAAAAATCTCTCCATAACAATTCAAAAAAGAGGTGATAGGTGGAGCTATTCTTCCTATGTGCAGTTTCATAATTAGTTAATTCCTTATAGATCATCTTGGGAGATAGACAGCCATGCGCCAGGTATGGACTAAACTTGCTGCTATAGTCAAGGCCAATCAATCCATTTCGAGTTTCTTTATACTGACTTATAGCCTCTGTATCCCAGAGATAGTGATGGAGTCGTTTTAAGCCTTCGGTAGCTCCTCCTGGGAGCAATGTCTTATCAGACCTTACGACATCCTCCTTACTAAATCCAAAATCTACTAATTGCGGCATCTGACCATAATTCTCAAATTCCTTAACCAGAGGCATCTCACCTGCTACATCCAGCGGAGGTCTCACAGCAACTATTTTCTCTACTTCCTTTCTAAATTGGGTAAACACATCAGGAGTATGGGTAATCGGGAATGGTAAATCCGCCGTATAGTACAGCATTTTACCTCGGCTATATCTTACCTCCTGCCCTATGGACCACAGGTTTCTTTCAAGTTCATCTTGTACCTTAAGTTCTTCATGTGTGCGTTCCCGATTACAAAACACCCAGTTGCATTTGAGGTTCTTAGCCAATTCAAAAATCACCTCTTCAGGCTTACCGATCCTAATGATCAGATCCGAACCAATGTCTTGCAACTGACTCCGTAAATCGACAACCGACTCAAGGATAAAACGGGCTCTAAAAACATCGGTCTTCTTAAAACCAAATTTAGTACGTCCCAGGAATATTCGCTCATCAAATACATAGACTGGATAGATTTCTGCATCAGCAGAACAGGCTTCTCTCAAGGCTTCGTTGTCTTGGAGCCTTAGATCATTTCTAAACCATAAGATCACCTTCTTATTAGTCATCGCTTTTTGTCTATAAAGAGAACCTCAAAGTTATCTTTGTGTTTAGATAAAAAAACAAATATTATGCGTCATTGCTGTGCTATTCTTGCCATTTTTTCTGTAATACTCTTTAGTTGCGACTCCAATCGTGAACCAGCCTATCAAAAAGCATATGACGAAGTCATGGAAATACATGACATTGTCATGCCAAAAATGTCTGATATCAATAAAGCAAAAAAACAACTGAGGAAACTCAAAACGGAGGAAAACAACTCAATCATAGATGATCAAATTCAAAAATTGGATGAAGCCGATGAAGCTATGATGAGTTGGATGGCAGATTTTGATAAGCCCAATTTTGAGAACCTACAAGACAACCTTAATTATCTTGAAAAAGAAAAAGAAAAAATAAGTGGAGTTAGCGATCAAATGTTATCTGTTATTGCTGAATCAAAAGACTTAATCTCAATATATCAATAATGAACAAATTTCTGATACTTATCATACTATTCGCCATCTACTCATGCCAACAAGAATCCAAAGAGCTACCTTTTATAGGTGATAGAGTTGAGCTTGACGGCACGATCAATCAGCATGAGATACGAGCATTTTCTTTCACTGATCAGATGGGTCGCAAGGTTACAAATGCCACCTTGGATGATAAGATATACATGGCTGATTTTTTCTTCACATCCTGCCCATCCATCTGTCCTAAGGTCAAAAAACAAATGCTCAGAGTCTATGATAAAATCTTGAGCAATGATGATATCCTGTTAGTATCTCATACGATTGATCCTAAGAGAGATAGCGTTGCTGTACTTAAACGATATGCTGACAATATGGACATAGACCATAATAAGTGGCTCTTTGTTACTGGAGACAAGGAGGAGCTATTGGATATTGCTGATGACTATTTTGTGGCTGCCTATGAAGATCAAGATGCTCCCGGAGGCTTTGATCATAGCGGCAAGATCTTACTCTTAGACAAAGATGGTAGGATACGTAGCTTTAGCGATGGTACGGATCCAGAGTCTGTAGATCAAATGATGAAGGACCTCGACCTACTTCTCAAAACGTATGAATAAAAGTCTCATCATAGCAGCAGGTCTGGTGGTGGTACTTATTCTGAGTAACTGCCAGCAGCAACCCTTCATCCAGGGACAACGTATCTATGAGGTCAATTGCGAGAATTGTCATATGGCAGATGGCCGAGGACTTGGCGTTATGTATCCGGACATTACCAAATCAAGCTATCTAACGACTCGCTCCAGTGAACTTCCGTGCTTAATCATCAATGGTAAGGAAGGCCAAATCATGGACAATGTAGATATGCCTCCTAATAATACGCTCACACCAGTAGGCATGAACAACCTCATTAATTATCTTAACCATACTTGGGGAGATAAGACGATCTCTAATTTGAATGAGATCAGAGAGCTTATCGACGGTTGTCAATAACCTCATCTAGGCTTCCAATGGTCTTGATTAGTCTTACTATTTGCTTTCTCAGAAAGCACTTGCCGCTCGATGACGGGATCGTGTCTTACATTGATATGTAACCATAAGGCCCTGCTCCCTCTAAGAATCCTAAAATAGGAAAGCAAACCCATGAAAATGATCATGGCCATAGCGGAGTTAACCGACCATTCAAAATAGAATACTAACAAAAGAGTCGGTAGCAAGAGATAAAATGACGAGAATATATAGGATAAAAACATGGCTCCAAAATAGAACCCTGGTTCTGGTTCGGTTTTCTGGCCACAGTGTATGCATCTTTTTGGCATCTTGAGGGGCTCAGTCAAGTTAATAGGTTTGACAAACAAATCTCCTTGCCGACATCTGGGGCACTTATAATGCCACCAAGAACTTAATGAAAATCCCATTTTATTATATCGTGTTGGGGCACTGAAACTGCGTCAGCGGTAGGTCCACTTTCTTGATTGCTCCCATTCCTCCTTTTATATTGTTAAGGTTATGATATCCCCGAGCCTTAAGCAATGAGGCTGC
>CAZJHC010000240.1:0-5876 GCA_964545645.1 uncultured Saprospiraceae bacterium | reverse complement strand
TAAACAAACCTTTTTAGTACCTTTTGTTTTATTGTCCTTCCTTAATATCTGTCAAGGACAATCAACGGATCGGGCAAATGCAATAAAGATTACTGATCAAGAAACTGGAGAGAGCATTCCAGGCGTAACTATATTTTCCTCGTCATTTGGAATGGTAACAGATGTTAACGGGATGGCAGATCTCAAAGGTTTTGAAGTCGGTGATACCTTGACCATTTCTCATATCGGGTACAGTCCAGTTACGAGGACAAAGGAGGAATTGCTACATAATGGAACCTTAGCATTGTCTGTCGCACAAAATATACTTCAGACTGCGGTGGTCACTGGCTCCAAGTATCAGACCAGTTTAGCGCAGTCTATTGTATCAATCGATGTGCTCAAACCAAGTTTGATCAGCAATACCAATACCAATAATCTCGAAGAAATATTTAATAAAATTCCTGGAGTCCAAATGATTGATGGGCAACCAAACATCAGGAGTGGTAGTGGTTGGTCCTATAATGCAGGTAATCGAGTCATGCTCTTGCTTGACGGGGTGCCGGCTCTTCAGCCCGATGCGGGTAGGGCAGCATGGGACGATCTACCGATAGAAAATTTGTCTCAAGTAGAAGTTATCAAAGGAGCTGGTTCTGCTCTCTATGGCTCAGCAGCAATGAACGGAGTGGTCAATGTCAGAACTGCCTATGCGACATCAGAACCACAGACCAAGCTATCATTGTTTCATACAAGATATGCCGATTATAAAGATGACAGAAAAAATTGGTATCGCACTCAAGCAATCAATCATACGCCACAAGATGTAGGCTTGTCTTTTTCGCATAAGCAAAAAATAGACAAGTTGGATGTTGTTTTTGGAGCATTTTATTTTAATCAGGATAGTACGAAGGCCTTTAGAAATGAAGATTTTAATAGAAAAATGAGAGCCAATCTCAATCTTAGATATCGTATCTCTGATCGAACTACTATCGGTGTCAATACCATCATTAATAAAGGAAAGTCCAGCAACTTTTTCCTGTGGAGAAACGGGACTATAGGCGCCTTGCAGCCGCTTGCAGGATCGATCTCCAAGTCTGATAACTTAAGATACATTATTGATCCTACCCTTACTCATTATGATAAAAAAGGGAACCGACATAAGTTACTATCTCGATTGTATTATAACAATAACGATAACAACCTCAATCAATCTAACAGCTCAAGGATGCTCTATGGTGAGTATCAATTTCTGACCGATATAAGCGACAAGATAAAATTGACCTTGGGAACGGTCGCTAACCGATCTACAAGTGATTCTGAATTTTTTCTAAATGCCAATTTGGTACAACTCAATCTTGCTGGATTTAGCCAAGTAGACTATGCTGTTAGTGATAAGGTCAAATTGTCCGGAGGTGTACGCTATGAGTTCAATAGACAAACAAATGCAGCGATAAATCACTCCACCATAGCTATACCAGAAGGTGAGAAGTCTGAAGGCAAATTTATCGGTCGATTTGGTCTTAATGTAGCCTTAGATAACCATACGTTCTTGAGGGGCTCGATAGGTCAGGCGTATAGGTTTCCTATTATGATAGAGCGATTTTTAAGCACAGCTTTTGGTGGATTCATCATCCTACCCAACCCAGATCTTGAATCCGAGACGGGTATCACTACTGAGATAGGTATTAAAAGAGGCATTGAGATAGGAGCATTCAAAGGATATCTGGATGCTACAGCCTATCTTTCGAGATATGATGATATGATGGAGTTTGTATTTGTCAATACCCCAACTTTTGGGTTTCAATCCCGCAATGTTGGAGATACCCAGATTACAGGGATAGAATTTTCTACTGCCGGCAGATTTTCGCTAAACACAGCATCAATAGACATCTTTGGAGGGGTTAACTTTTCTAATCCTGTTTATCGAGATTTTGAAGCACAGAGAGACTTTATAACGACCACCTCTTCAGTAGAAGAAAATATATTAAAGTATCGTAGTCGATCCAGCTATACATTAGATATACAAGTCAATTTTAATAGGCTCAGTGTGGGAGGTGCTATCCAAGGAGCGAGTCACGTGATAGCGGTAGATAGAATCTTGGAGACCTTTATTACGGATCTTGGACCCTATCGAAGACTTAATGATCAAGGATATGATTTATTGGATTTTCGCATTGGTTATGAATTTGGTTTTGCAAAAATATCACTACACGGTAAAAATGTCTTGAACACAGAGTACACTCAGCGTCCAGGATTGATAGAGGCACCACGAAATATAGCCTTGAGATTGGATTTTGATCTATAGCTAATTGTCATTTTGAATACCTTTTGTCAAAGAATTTTAACTTTTGGAAGAGGAAGTTCATTTTGATGCGTTAAGCTAACAACATTAAAAACTTTAAAAGTGAGATATTATTTACCTTTTTTATTGATGATTATGAATCTTAGCAGCTGCGAAGCAAAAGCCAAAGAGGTCAAAAAAACAGATCCAATAATCGTCAAAGACATAGAATCAGAAGCAAATATAAATACCCATATTGCCTCTGAAGAGCTTCCGATAGCTACCACCAAAGAAATAAGTATCGATAAATCGGCAGATGATCCTATTAAGACGGAACCAGAAAGTAAGGAACAACAGAGACCAGTCAGTGACAAGGCCGAGACAAAAGGTAATTCTGTAGTTCAGGCATCAAACTCAATGACGAAGCCTGATCAACACAATCAAGAGAAAAAGGTAGCAGTGAAAGATAAAATCATAGAGACACCTAATGAGATAGTGTCGGCAGTAGAAGCGGACTCTGGAGAGAATAAGACTGAAGAAGCTCTTCAGCAAGAACCAGTAGAACAAGAAAAAATAGAGGAGGAGCCCGTTGAAGACATGACAATATCTCATGATCTATGGGATGAATTGTTGTCAACACATGTTAGCGCTAATGGAGTAGTCAATTATACAGGGTTTAAAAAAGATAGGGCTAAGCATCTATCATACCTCGAGCTCTTAGCAAAGCAGATTCCTGACCCTTCCTGGAGTAAGTCCGAATCGTTGGCTTATTGGATAAATGCTTACAATGCCTTTACCGTCGATTTGATTGTGAGCAATTTGCCAGTGACATCTATTACCTCTTTGGATGGTGGTAAGCCTTGGGATGTCAAAAGAATCACATTGGCTGGCACCAAGTATTCTCTCAATAATATCGAGCATGATATTATTAGACCAGTATTTAAAGATGCAAGGATTCATTTCGCCGTTAATTGTGCGGCTAAGTCTTGTCCCAAGTTGGGAAACAAAGCCTTTTCGGCTGACAATTTAGATTCTATGCTCAATAGATTAACTAAAGAATTTGTCAATAATACGCAGGCCAATGTGATCAGTAATGATTCTGCTCAACTATCCAAAATCTTCGAATGGTATGCCGTTGATTTTGGAGATATGGTAAGTTTTTTGAATAAGTATAGTAATACTAAGCTGTCTTCTGGAGCTCAAATTTCGTACAAAGATTATAACTGGAATTTAAATGGTAAATGACACTTGGTTAGAGCCACATATGACGTATTATCTTAATTTGTTAGATTGCTTAATGCGAAGAACATAAAAGCACTATATTTGCGCTTCTTTTTGAGTGACATAAACTAACATAAATGCAAGGTAAAGGTTTTATCAAGCTTCTATTAGTCCTTTTGATATTAGTAAGCTTGTTACAATGTGCCTATATCATCCCTACTAATAGAGTAGAAAATCGGGCGGACTCTTTTGCTCAGTCTTTGGTCAGTAACATGCCTGATGGGATTGAAAAAATAGAAAGGAAAAGGCAGATCATATCTAATTATTTGGACTCGATGTCCAGTGAAACGATATTTTCTATACCTCTTCTTAAGGATTTTACTTATGACGAGTTGAAAAAGCAACAACTTGCTTTGGGACTTGATCTTAAAGGTGGACAATCAGTAGTATTACAGGTCAATACTAAAGAGCTTGTTTCTGACTTATCTAATAAAAGCAAAGACCCAACGTTCAATGAAGCTTTGGATAAGGCTGAGTTAGCATTGAGAAATTCTCAAAGTGACTTTGTATCACTATTTGGTACAGAGTTTCAAAGGATAGCGGATGGGAAGAAGCTTTCTCGCTTTTTTATCAGCAACCCATCTCTACGAGAAAAAGGGATTGATACCCAGAGCAGTAATGGAGAAGTTATAAGGATATTGAGTGAGGTTACTAAAGACGTTGTGTCTTTAACATTCAATAGGCTTAAGCAACGTATTGATAAGATGGGTGTCGTACAACCTAATATCACTTTAGATGATTCTCGTGATATTATTTTGGTCGAATTGCCAGGGATTGATAATCCTGAGCGTGCCAGAAACTTCCTTCAAGCAAGTGCTCAATTGGAATTTTGGGATCTATACCGTATCACTGATCCAGGAGTACAGAGTGCTTTTATCCAAGCTGATGAATTACTCAAGCAAGAATTAAATCAAGATAGTGGGCCAAAGTTTGATACGACTTACTCTATGGTTTATGATTCCTTAGGGCAGGTTGTTGACTCTACTCAGCAGATCGTTGAAAACAATAACCCGCTCAATAATCTTGGACCCCTGTTAAAGGCATTTCAATTGAATCAAGCGTCAGCTGGAGGATTGAGTTATAGCCTTGGTACTATGGGAGTATCTAATCGCAATCAAAAAGATAATGTACAAGCATTCTTAGATAGAGATGACGTCAAGGCATTGTTTCCAAGAAATGCTAAGTTCCTCTGGGCAGCTACTCCTTTTCAGGATTATCAAACCAGAGAGTTTACTAAAGATTACGAATTACACATGATCAAGATGCCTCCTGGCTCCACTGATGCACCACTCGAAGGTGATGTAGTCGTGAGCGCAGGCCAATCTCCTGATCCTGTTACCGGTAAGATCCAAGTTACCCTTGCGATGAATAGTGATGGAGCAAGACGCTGGGCTGATATGACAACCAAAGCAGCTAATGAAGGGAATCGTCAGATTGCCATAGCATTAGATAATGAGGTAGTATCTGCTCCGAGCGTGAATGGACCGATTACTGGAGGAAATACATCGATCACTGGTAATTTCACAGTATCCGAAGCCAGTGACTTAGCATCTATCTTAGAGGTAGGAAAACTACCGGCAAAAGTTCAGATTATCCAAGAGAATACTGTAGGTCCATCATTGGGTGCTGCTAATATCCAGAAGAGTTTCTTCTCTCTGGCAGCAGGACTTGGATTGGTCCTTCTATTTATGCTTTTATATTATGGAGGAGCAGGTGTAGTATCTATTATTGCATTGCTGGCGAACCTGTTTTTCATATTTGGAGCTCTGGCTTCATTCGGTACAGTATTGACAGTGCCAGGTATAGCAGGTATCGTTTTGACCATAGGTATGGCCGTGGATGCTAACGTAATCATATACGAGAGGGTTCGTGAGGAGCTCCGTATAGGTAAAGCGCTACTCACAGCAATTTCAGATGGATTTAAAAACTCATACTCGGCTATTATTGATGCCAATGTTACAACCATTTTGGTAGCTGTTATCTTGGCTTGGTTTGGTTTAGGACCTGTAAAGGGATTCGCAGTAGTCTTAATAATTGGTGTGTTATCATCTTTATTCACAGCAGTGTTGCTTGGTAAATTGATGATAGACTATTGGACACAGAGTAAAGGAAATAATATTTCATTTTGGACAGGCTGGTCTAAAGACTTGTTTTCTAACCTAACGATAGATTGGATAGGAAAGAGGAAGGTTGCATATGTGGTTTCGTCAGTAATCATTCTAGCTGGATTAGTATCTATGTTTACCAAAGGATTTGATTTGGGCGTAGACTTTAGAGGAGGATATTCTTACAATGTAGAGTTCGCTGATGGTGTTGATGTTAGTGCTGAGTCCTTAAG
>CAZJHC010000239.1:0-5881 GCA_964545645.1 uncultured Saprospiraceae bacterium | reverse complement strand
CTCCTACCCCCCCCCCACTAATTAGGGTGGGGGGTGGGAATAGATGCGGGAGGCAGAAAAAGCAATGTGTCTGAAAGACTCTTTGCTTTTTTTAGGGTTGGCAAAATTAGTCGCCTAAGTTTTTTTATTTGAGGATTTTGATTTTATTCCTGTTTCTCGTCCTGGCTTGTCGCTAACTACTGTATACTAGATCAAAGTCCATCATTTTGATCGAATATTTGCTCTTATGGCCATATGAAAGCGGCACGCATTCTTGATGATCGTTTCGAAGGGGAGTGTTGTTGCCCATACCTGTTTGTAATTCGTTTGTCTCTTAAAAATAAGCATTTCTTAACGAGGATCCTGCGATTAGGGTAGATACGCTATGTCATCCCATGGCTTAGGTAGCGTCAGTGACTTCTGTGGCCAGTTGTAACTCTATAAGTACCAGAGCTAAGATAACGAGGATCTCACCTCCGATATAAAGATACCCCCATGTGGTCACAGCATCACGATGATAGATCGCAAGAGATACCGAGATGACGCAGTAGATGATATTGACAAGGGCGACGATTCTAAGAAGGTGACGGTCTTGGTGATGTGATGATCTATAACAGTAGATATCATATACGATAATAAATAGAGGGATGAAAGCAAGCGTATGCAATACAGAGGTTGGTATCCCCAAGAGCCTCTCAAACCGTGGCAGTACCAGACCTAACATAATGGCGGTCAACAAAGCGCCAGCACCATCGATGAGATAGATACTTTTGGGATGGGTGGCCAGATATCGGAGTAGCTTGTTCATCAGCTGCGAGTTATTATATGATACATGACGGAAGATATGACCTTATTGGCAATACTCATATCTTGGCCATGTTGGTCAGCATCGATTGATATTGATCTGTTCAGTATCTGAGCTGTTATGATTCTATATTCTTTTTAATCTTCGTCAAGATATCGGCCGCCTGATTGCCGACTATTCCTTGGACTATTCCAGAGGCCAGTTTGAAGATCCCTTTTAGGGTGAACTCAAGAGATATTTTTAGTTCTGTACCACCGTTTTTATCTGTCAGGTCGAGATCAGCTTTTATGGGGAAGATGCTTTTGATGGTTTTGGCAGAGGTATGTTGGTTAGGCACTAATGCGATCACCTGATAGGTAGTCTCTAATCGTCTTCCTGCGATCTCGGCTACCTCTATATACCTACTGCCAACCTTGATTGGGAGTTCATCGAGCATGATGACTTCTTCGAGGGCAGGGATATAGGATTTTCGATTATCCACATCCATGAGATAGTTGAAGATCTTTGCTCTACTACTGTTGATTATAATGGACTTGCTGACGTTCACAGGATTGTTGTTACGGCTCTCATATGGAACTCATTTAGACCGACAATGGTTTAATTGCCAATATTGTATTTCGACCAACTGATCCCTAATGATGCCACAGTAGCTACTTCTGGGGACAAGTGGACTCTTACCTTAGCAGATATCACATCAAACACAGTGTATGTGATAGCCATATAAAGATCTGTCGCCCCTTAAGACTAATATTGTTTATAAGTCGTGACTAAATAATTGAGAGCTCATTAGTCAGTATTGGGTTTTGTCCCTTTAATAGTCCAAGTTTTTAATTTTTTGTCTGTTTTTGCTCGTAGCTGTAGTGATAATGTTCTAGACATGTAAGGCCCAGCGGCGTCACTTTCACTACCAGCGGCAAGACAGAGTTTGGTATTTTCTTTAGGTCGAAATTCTGCACTTTCTTTATCGTAGATAAATTTTTGATCGGAAGATTGTGCATCACTTTTTATAAGGCTTATCGTCATTCCAACCTTTGGTCCGCCGATCATTGCCGCAGAGTAACCTGGATACGTGGCAGAACAAATCTGTTGTGTCTCTTGATCATAGTAAAACAAAACATCATCACCGTTGGGTTTGCATGAATGGACTTGCAATGAATCACTAAAGCCTTTACCGTCCGTGTCTATGCAATAGCCTAACTTATCTTGTTCGTCTAGATTATCAGCTAGATATATTATTGGGTTTGGTGATTTAATATTAGGGGCATTTGAGTTAGTCATTTTGTCTGTTTCAGATTCTTTGATTTCAGTCTTTTGACTGTCTGATTCCCTTTGATTTTCTTGTTTGCTCGGGTTGCAGCTCGTACCTATGAGAAACAGTAAAATCGGTATTAAATAGTTCATTCGAATTGGTTTGAAAAAATATGATGTATCGTAATCTTATGTATAGTTCGTATGTAACGGACGAACGGATGACGATATTGAGAGTACTGACGTATGAGTTAATCCTTATGATCTCATGTTTGTGACCAACATGGGTACACTATCATAAGTTAGTATCAATACCCCATCCGGTACGACTGAATGTTAGCCTTCTTTTCTTGTAGCCTTTATTGAGTTCTGCGTCCTTAGTTTTTGCATCGCTCTATAGCTATAGTTCCTTACTATTTGTTCAGATAAATTCATCACCTCAGCAATGTCTTTATAACTCAGGTTGACATAATTTCTTAGGTATAAGACTTCTTTTTGTTTCTCAGGAAGAGAACTTAGAAGTTGCTGGACAACTTGCTTGTTGTGATGGCTGTTTTCAGTATCGATAATTTTGTTTTCCTTAGAGCTTTCATGTGTGTCTGTGGTGGTGTTATATGAGTATAGTACCATGAGTTTTTTTCGTGACTGCACTTTATGAATGTCTTGGTAGATATTTCTTTTGAGTGCTGAAAACAAATACACTTCAAGATTTTCTATTTCAGCTAGATGATTATGGTTTTGGGATATCCAGAGAAATAATTCTTGAATTGTATCCTCAACACTGAGCGACGATAGTTGTGGTGAGAATTGGATACCATAAAGCGTCAACTTTCTATAGTAAAGCTTATAAAGAACATTCAGTGCATTAAAATCTCCCTTAGATATCCGCTTCTTTAGTTCTTGTATATCATAAGAGCTGGTCATAGACCTAAGTTTGATAAGTCATTAATATGTAGTACCATCAACATATACGATGTAATCATCTTACTTCGACTAATTATGTGGCTGTAATCTACTAAAATGATGGGGAATTAGCTCGTGGCGAAAAGAAATTTTAAAAAATGCCGCTCTGAAAGGTTACAAATTGGTGTATCGTTTCATCTTCCAAATAAATAGTTATTCCAGATTGCTAAAAATGAGTAAATAAGGATGAAGATTCGAGAGTACAAAGACTATGATGTATTAGATTTTGTAGAAGATGACAACTTCAGAAAGTGGTGTCAGACCAGGGATAAGTCGTTAGATTTTTTTTGGTCCGCATATTCCAGCAGGTATCCACATCAGAAAGAAAAATTGGAAGAAGCAAAAATGCTGGTCACTGAAACTCATATGTTCTTTGATGATCAAGCACAAAAACTACCTATACCAGACTTGGCAATGGAATATGAGATTAAGTCTGAGTTGCGAGATACAAGAAGCAAAGCTACAAAAGGACCCTACCAGTTTAAAGCTATAATATACCAATTAGCCATAGCCTGCTCTATACTGCTTATCATAGGTTTTTCATATAGCTTATTACAAGACGACACTCAAGCACAGATACACTATGAGACTGGCCATGCCGAATGGAAGCAAGTCACCCTACCTGATGGTTCAGAGGTAGAGCTCAATGCCAATACGCAGCTGTGGGTGACTGACGAATGGGAAAAGGGAGTCACACGTAGAGTATGGTTAAAAGGAGAGGCCTTCTTCAAAGTAAAAAAGATCCCTGCTACCAATGCGAAGTTTACCGTCATCACTAAAGATCTCGAGGTAGATGTACTTGGTACAACGTTCAATGTCAATACCAGAAATGATCAAACGGAGGTTTTTCTGGAGGAAGGCAAGATCACTCTTGATATGCAAGGGAAGGTAGAAGAAATCGAACCTGGAGAATTTATCTCTTACTCAGGTACGACAAAAAAGATTATAAATCGATATCAGAAAACTGAAGAAATACATTCAAACTGGAAAGACGGGGTACTAAAAATAACCGATGCGCCTATGTCCGAAATACTGAGTGAAATAGAGACTATCTATGGTATAGATCTCATAGTCAAGGAAAAGACGCTCTTAGAGAAAGTGCATTCTGTGGCGATTCCTGTAGACGACATAGAGATGGCGTCGTCGATCCTTGAGAGAGTTCTCAATGTGAAAATGGTCCAAAAAGGAAAACAAATATTTATTAATTAAAATACATACGATAAAACCGGATGAGTATTGGAAGTCCCCATCCGGCAACATTCTTATTACTTGATAATAAAAATTTACACAAAATGAAAAAAAAATACTACCTAACTATCAACTTGCTGATAAGTTTATTGCTGTCTACCAGTTATAACCTAAGCGCCTCTATGGGCCCTGTGAATGGCGAACGAGCCCTTGTAGAGATATTAGAAGAATTTACGGCAACCTATGAAGTTTTCTTTTCATATGAAAAAGCGATGATCGAAGATGTCAAAGTGGATTTTGATATCGATGACAATGAGGCATTGAATGATGCAATGGATAGATTGCTCGACTCATTAGATTTAGATTATGAGATCATGAGCGATAAATACATTGTAGTATTCCCCAAATCCTACAAATCGGATTCTGATCTCACCAAATTAAAGCATCATATCAAAGAAATAGAAAAAATAGAATCTAAAGGGCAGTTGAAAGTATTCAATAGGCCATCAGATTTATATAGTGTCGAATCTGATCATCAGGAGACATTAGAAACGATTGCTGAGCTAACGGAAACAATAAAAGGTACCGTAAAGGACAACAAAGGAGAAAGTCTCATCGGAGCGACTGTTCTTGTAGCAGATTCAGATATAGGAACGACGACAGATATAGAAGGCAACTTTACACTGAGTGTAGATCAACTACCCGTAACGTTAATAGTCAGTTACACTGGATATATCACTCAGTCAGTGGTAGTTAGCGATAACAGCAGTACACAAGACATCGTCCTGGTAAGTGGCCTGAGTCTTGAGGAGATAGTTGTGACATCAAGAAAACGAGAAGAATCACTTAAGGACGTACCGGTTGCGATTACCGCCGTCAGTGGGCGTAAGTTAGAAGCCTTGCAAGCAGAAGACATCTCCTCAGTGGCAGCCATAGCACCCAATGTCAACTTCTCATTCGCAGGGACGACTTCAGGTTCTCCATCAGCAGCGGTTGTATATATCAGAGGCGTCGGCCAAAATGATTTCTTGCAGACTCTGGATCCAGGAGTCGGAATCTATGTTGACGGTGTCTATATGGGAAGGACGGTCGGTGGTGTTTTGGACTTAGTAGACCCTGAGCGGGTAGAAGTACTGAGAGGCCCCCAGGGTAGTTTGTTTGGCAGAAACACTATAGGTGGGGCTATAAGTCTGACATCTAAAGATCCAAGTGATGAGAAAGAAGGATATATCAAAGCGACCACAGGAGCCTATAACAGAATAGGCCTACAAGGTTCTGTCAATGTTCCTTTTTCTGAAACTTTCAAAGCCCGTTTTAGTGCCAAGTATCATAAGCGTGATGGATATGTAGAGAGATTGATAGCTGGGGATGATCTCGGCAATGACAACTCTTTTGGAGCTAGAGCCAACTTCTTATATGAACCCTCTGACAAATTTAGATTACGATTCAATTTTGATTATACCGTGGAGGATGAAAGAGGAGCCGCAGAAGAGCAGGTTGGCCCTAATGGCGTATTTGCAAACCTCTACAATAACAACATCATAGGGGATACGCTGTGTCCTCAAAATGGCAATCCTGCGTGTTTTCAAAACACCGTGAGCACCGAAGAGTTTACCACCAACGAAACCGCACCTAACTTCAGCGAGGTCAATTTGTTTGGTTCTGCGTTGATTGCAGAGTATGACATCTCGGATATAT
>CAZJHC010000238.1:0-5887 GCA_964545645.1 uncultured Saprospiraceae bacterium | reverse complement strand
AGTTCTGATCGATCTAAGCTCTATGACACAATTAATGCTGATCAAAAAGATCAGACTGAAAAGGAAACTGATGTCGAAACTAAATTGGAGACAAATTCGGAGGCTCCAACATTCATAGAGAAATTAGTAGCGGCTAGCACTGTTACAGCTAGTGTTACAGATCCAATAGTGGATGTGGCTATTAATGATCAATCCGATCATAACCCTTTAATTGAGTTGAACCAAGAAGACATTGAGAAGAGTGGCACAGAAGAAGAAATGCCAGATAGTGAGGATATTTCGGAAGAAGTACAAGGAGAACAGTCTGTGACTGAACTTGAATTAGAAGATGTTGAGATTGAAGGATCTAATTCGGATCTGTCCGATGATGATAATGAACAACAAGTTGGACTATCTTCTTTTTCGCAATGGCTTATCGAGCTGGAGCAGAGCAATGATGAAGAAGAATCCGATGACGATTCTGATGATGGCGTTATTTCTGAGCCCTTAGCTAAAATTCTTGAATCTCAAGGACATAGCCACAAAGCTGTCAAGATGTACGAGAAGCTTTCATTGAAATATCCAGAAAAAAGTGGTTACTTTGCGGCCCAAATTGAAAAAATCACGAGCTGATGATTACATTTTTAACTGTACTAATAGTTCTTGTTTGCCTACTACTCATGTTGGTTGTTCTCATCCAAAATCCAAAAGGAGGAGGATTGGATTCTACCTTCGGTGGTGGAGGTGCTAATCAAATGTTTGGTGCTGCTAAGTCGACAGATATGATCGAAAAGGTCACATGGGGATTAGCGATAGCGCTTTTCGTGCTTTGCATCATTACTGCTATTATGGTAAACGGAGGTGGAGCAGCAGTTGACTCTGGCCTACTATCTCAGCCACAATAAGCGTTCTTTTTTAGACCATCTATAGCAATTGCAAGTTGAGATTGGATCTCTATGCTTGAGATATTACCATAGATGATTACTGATTTTTTGTCATCTGTGTTCAGAGCTTTTTACATTTTGTCAGTGTAATGTCACTTTCATATATGTTAACTGCTATAATGTCAGTCTTTTGTCACTTGGCACAACTAATGATGTTAAAGCATATCGTGTTAGAATTATTTTAAAATCAATATTTATAAATCTATAGACTATGAGTTTCAAACCAATCAATGACCGGGTAGTCGTTAAGCCAGCCCCGGCAGATGAGAAAACTAAGGGTGGAATCATTATTCCAGATACCGCTAAAGAAAAGCCTCAGCGTGGTGAGGTGATCGCCGTTGGACCTGGAAAAGATGGAAATAAGATGACAGTCAAGAAAGGCGATACCATCCTCTATGGTAAATATGCGGGCCAAGAACTGGCTTATGAAGGAGAGGATTACCTAATCATGAGAGAAGACGACATCCTCGTCATTCTCAAGTAATCTCATCGTAATAACTCATTGATTATTTAAAAAAATTAAGCTAAGAATAAGATGGCTAAACAAATAACATTTGACACGGAAGCACGTGGCAAATTAAAAGCAGGAATCGACGCATTAGCAAATGCTGTCAAAGTAACGTTAGGCCCTAAGGGTAGAAACGTTGTAATACAAAAGAGCTTCGGAGCACCGCAGGTAACTAAGGATGGTGTAACTGTTGCTAAAGAAATAGAATTAGAGGACCCTATCGAAAACATGGGAGCACAGTTGGTAAAAGAAGTTGCTTCACGAACAGCTGATGCAGCGGGTGATGGAACTACTACTGCTACTGTTCTAGCTCAAGCTATGGTGACTGCAGGAATGAAGTATGTTGCAGCCGGAGCTAACCCAATGGATCTTAAGAGAGGTATCAACAAAGCGAAAAGCGCTATCATCGAAGACCTAAAGTCTCAGAGTGAGGTTATTGGTAATGATTTTGAAAAAGTTCAGCAAGTTGGTGCGATCTCAGCTAATAATGATAACGAGATCGGTTCATTGATCGCAGATGCTATGAAGCGTGTTTCTAAGGACGGCGTAATTACCGTTGAGGAAGCCAAGGGTACCGAGACTTATGTTGATGAAGTGATGGGTATGCAGTTTGATAGAGGATATCTATCTCCATACTTCGTGACTAATGCAGAAGACATGAAGACTGAATATGAGTCTCCATTGATCTTGATCCATGACAAGAAGATCTCTAACACACAGGATATCATACCAGTATTAGAGAAAGCTGCTGGAGCTGGCAAGCCTCTATTAATCATTGCTGAAGATGTCGAGAGTCAGGCCTTAGGTCTATTAGTAGTTAATAGGTTAAGAGGAGGATTAAAGGTGGTTGCTGTTAAGGCACCAGGTTTTGGTGATCGTAGAAAGGCTATGCTTGAGGATATTGCAATCCTGACAGGCGGTACAGTGATCTCAGAGGAAAAAGGATACAAACTTGATGCAGTAGAATTAGATCATCTAGGTACTGCTGAGAAGGTGACTGTTGATAAGGACAATACCACAATTGTTAATGGTGCTGGAACTGAGGATGCTATCAAAGCAAGAATCAATCAGATCAAACAACAGATCGAAACAACTACTTCTGACTATGACCGTGAGAAATTACAGGAGAGGTTAGCTAAGCTTTCTGGTGGTGTTGCTGTATTATATGTTGGTGCAGCTACTGAGGTCGAGATGAAAGAAAAGAAAGATAGAGTAGATGATGCACTACACGCTACCCGTGCTGCGGTAGAAGAAGGTATCGTAACTGGTGGTGGTGTAGCCTTAATCCGTTCAATCAAGTCTCTTGCATCTGTAAAAGGTGAGAATGAGGATGAGAAGATGGGTATTCAGATCGTGAAGAAAGCTTTAGAGTATCCGCTTAGAACAATAGCGTTCAACGCAGGTGTTGACGGCTCGGTAGTTTTACAGGCTGTTCAGAACAGAAAGGGCTCTGTAGGTTACAATGCTAAGACTGATAAGTATGAAGATCTAAAAGCTGCAGGAGTAATAGATCCAACTAAGGTGACAAGAATAGCTATTGAAAATGCTGCTTCTATCGCAGGTATGGTGTTGACGACTGAGACAGTCATTAATGATATTCCTGAAGACAAACCTGAAATGCATATGCCTCCAGGAGGAGGAATGGGAGGGATGATGTAAGATCCTTTTCTCACAATGATATATTGTAGGGTTATCCATGTTTGGATAGCCCTTTTTTATTGCATTTATTTATTACATTTACATTTAATATGTTTTTTACCAGATAAATTACCTAATATTTTTTTCAAAAAAAATGTGATATCTCTGTGAGCAATCGTCCTTTCTCTGAAGAGCAGTTTCAAGACACCTTCAAAACCTACTTTGGCCCACTCTGTAATTATGTCAATAGTCATATTAAAGATTGGGAAGGAAGTAGAGAAATAGTGCAGAATACTTTCATGAAAATATGGGAGAATAGAAGCACTATTGAGGTAACCACAACTGCAAAGACATATCTGTATTCGGCGGTTAAAAACCGAATGATAGATTATATAAGAGCAAATAAGCGCAGGGGCGAGGTCGAAGACGATCAAACCTTTGACGAAGCAGAACAAGATTCCGAAACAATGGACTCTATGATTCTGCGTCAAGAAATCTTGAAGTCTTTAGACAAGCTCAAACCCAAAATGAAAAAGATTTTCTCTTTGTGTAAAATAGAAGGTCTTACCTACGGAGAAGCAGCAGCTTACCTCGACGTTTCCAAAAGAACAGTAGAAGATAATATTGCAAAAGCACTCGTCTTATTAAGAGAAGATCTGAAGCAAAATGAAAAAGTTTATAATTATTAGAAAAAAAATGTGGTACTTGATTTTTCACTCGTCTTAGAAGCGTAATGTCAGAAATAAAAGATAAAGACATATTAAATTTCTTAGAGGGCAATCTCTCAAAAAAGGACAAAGAAGCCATACGTACATGGGCTTACGAGTCGGTTGAGAATGCGCAAGACCTCGCCTTTACTCAGAAGATATATAAAGCTTCTAAAGGGCTCAAGGTCTACAATCCTGTCGATGCCGACAATGAGTGGGCTTCGTTCAAAGAAATAATGTCTGGCTCTGATACTACGAGTTCTTCAGATAAAAAATCAGTAGTAACGGATGCTGCAGCAGCAACTGTAGCTGCAACAACAGCGGCTTCAACGATACCGTCAACACCTAGTGATGTAGATATTCTTAACTTCCTCGAAGGTGATCTTACGGGATCTCAAGCAAGTCAAGTAGACGCTTGGATTCATAGTGGAGACCAGAGTAGAAGTCGTGATTTTAATATCTCTAAGAATATTCTTGACGAGTCTAAGAATTTAGGAGGATACAAAACTCCAGATGTTAATGCTGAGTATCGTGCATTTATAGAAAAGACAAAAGCTAAAGCAATTGACAATGTAGTTCCGATGACGACTACAGCAGCCGCAACTACGGCTACAGCAGTTACTGCTGCGACAGTTGCTAAACCTGAGGCAACCAAGTCAACGTATCAAGAAGTAGCTACACCTACTTATGCTCAAGAGCAACAAGAAGAAAAAGAATTTAGGATAGTACCAGTCTGGGCAAAGTATGCTATGGCAGCTTGTTTGGCCCTACTTGCTGGATTCTTTCTTTGGAATACGGGGATAGTCGGAGGATTATTTGGAGGAGGATCTCCAGATGATATATATGAAGAGTTCGCAACCCAAGTTGACCCTGCTGGTTTTGACATGATTGACGGGTCTATTATTTCCTTGGAGGAATATTCCAGCGTGAGATATCCTGGTGATATTAAAAATTTAGATGAGCGTAAGCTATACTTAGATGGTCAGGGAAGGTTTGATGTTGCCTCCAATAAGGACAAGCCATTCATAGTGGAAGTGGATGTAGACAAAAATGGAGACAATGATATCGCAGTCTATGTGATTGGTACAATATTCAAAGTGTACGCACATGAGGATTATATCAAAGCAGTAGAGAATATAGAAGGTAAGGTTAGAGCCTACTCCATTAAGAACCCTGACGTCTATGTTGACATGGGGCCTGGCGATCGCTATGGATGGGATGGTGTCAAGTTCGTAGACCTTAATAAGGAGTTGATAGTTGAGGAGGATAACTCAATAGAGTATGACATGTTATATGTACTCGATTACCTAATGGCTAATTCTGCTTGGAAAGTGATTTCCTCTCCTAATATGCCTTTCGATGAGAAAGGAGTAGTCAACATTGACTTGGACAAAGATCTTGAAGAAATATTAAACGACCTTAGAGATCGAGCCGACTTCGATTACATCGAGCTTGATTGTGAGAATTGTTATCAGATCACTCGCTTCGAAGAGTCTTACTCACAATAGACTTAATATATAGGGACCCAATATCATAGTCCCTATAGCTGCAGCACCAATAGAGCTTATCAATACAGCCCCAGCGGCGATATCCTTTATTTTCCCGATTCTATTATCGTAATTGGTGTTTACATGATCACAGATTAACTCAATAGCTGTATTCACAGCCTCGGCAGTAAGTACTATTGTGATGCATAAGATGATGAGACACCAATCTATAAGTTCGATTTGCACAATGGCTGATACTATAACGGCAAGAGTGCCGATCAACAGCATAATCCGAAAGTTGCCTCCTTCTACGGAAAAAACAATGCCATTTAGTGCTTCCTGAAACCCTATTTTTCCCTTTTTATCGGTTTGTTTCAAATTCTTTTTTAGCTGATAAATGTATCTCATTTTGAACCAAGTCCCGTATTTGTTGATCTCTCGAATTGTATCGTCTGACCTGTGCAGAAAATTACCGCATTTCTCTAAAAAACCTTTGAAATCTTTTTGGCAGTAGAGATATAGTTAGTGTATATTTGCGCTCCCTTAGGGATTGGTGCTTATGAGTGCTGATTTTTTGGAGGGAAAAAGATATTTGACATAGATGGAGGAAAGGATTTTTTAAAG
>CAZJHC010000237.1:0-5894 GCA_964545645.1 uncultured Saprospiraceae bacterium | reverse complement strand
GATCCAACTCGGGGGAATCTTTATATTTAATCCTCAGCTCAGTCAGTTGCTCTTTTAACTGACCAACTATGTCGGCATATGCAGGATCGTGATAGACATTATTCATCTCATTGAGATCATTCTTGCTATCATAGAGTTCCCATTCATCGATATCATAATAGAAGTGGGCCAGCTTATAGTCTTCTGTCACGATACCATAGTGTCGTTTGACCATATGTACGGATGGATACTCGTAGTAGTGATAATATACCGCATCCCTGAATCCTTCGGTATCACCCTTGAATAAGGGAATCAGACTTTCTCCCTGCATATCTGTTGGAGCAGTAATGCCAGCTGCCTCCAGGAATGTCTGGGCAAAGTCCAAGTTTTGGACCATTTGAGAGTTTGTTGTTCCAGGAGTAATTACATGAGGCCATCGAACTAATAGTGGCGTCTTAAACGATTCATTATAGATAAATCGCTTATCAAACCATCCATGCTCGCCAAGGTAGAATCCCTGATCAGAGGTGTATACGACGATTGTATTGTCCGTTAGATTGTGATCGTCGAGATAGTCGAGAACACGACCGACACCGTCATCGACTGCAGCAATTGATCCCAGGTAATCCTGCATATATCGCTGATATCTCCATTTCATCAAGTCCTCCTGAGACATGTTTGGATAGTTCTTTTTGAATTCCTCAATCATCGGGTTATAGATCTTGTCCCAATCTGCTCGTTGTGCTTCGGTCATTCTGCCCACTGTATTATTATAGGCTCTATGGTCCCATATGGCGGTCTCCGGGATGCCGAGTTCTGCCATGACTGCTGGTGGGATCTTGGAGTCGCCAGCCCAGTTCATATGGGTCAGGAGGTTCATCTCGGCTTCCTTGGCTGCTCTACCTCTACCGTCATAATTGTCAAATAGGGTAGCGGGTTCAGGGAAGATTTTCTTCATGAATTCGGTGTAATGCCGCTTCGGAGGAAGCCACTCTCTATGTGGAGCCTTATGCAGATACATAAGGAGAAATGGTTCCTCATTGGTGCGTTCATTTGCCAACCAATCCAAGGTCATATCTGTTATGATATCACTGGTATATCCTTCCATATTGATCTTTCCATCATGTTTGGTGATAAAGTCAGGATTGTAGTAATTGCCTTGGCCAGGTAGGATCTTGAACTGATCGAATCCCTTTGGATTATTACCAAAATGAAGCTTGCCAAACATAGCAGTTTGATAGCCATGCTCCTGAAGTAGTTGAGGAAAGGTGATCTGTGTAGTGTCGAATGGGAATATATTATCAATCTTGCCATTGAGGTGACTGTGCTTGCCAGATAGTATTACCGCCCGAGAAGGAGCACATATGGAATTCGTAACGCAAGCATTACTGAATAATAAGCCCTCCTGAGCAAGGCGATCTATATTAGGTGTTTGTATCAATCGATCATCGTAGGCGCTGATGGCTTGATAGGCATGATCATCAGCCATGATGAAGAGGATGTTGGGGCGCCTATTTTGAATCTTTTTGTTTTCTAATTGACAACCAACAAAGGTGAGTGTGTAGACAAAACAGACTAGTGAAATTTTGTGCAAACTATTAACCAGCAAATTCATTCCCCTATTTTTACTATCTTTATCATGCATCAAACATCACCAAAAAATGAAAAATTCAATATTTTTCTCGATAGGTTTATTTTTTCTATCGCATAGTATTTTCTCTCAAAGTAACAATTTCCAACTACCTATTTCTATTAATACCGATGGCAGTGACCCTCATGAAAGTGCTTTGTTAGAAATTAAATCTACAGATAAGGGAATACTAATACCCAGAGTTGCTGATGCAAGTTCTCTTGTTGCTCCAAGTTCTGGATTTGCAGAAGGTCTATTAGTTTATCAGACAGATGGAGATTCTGGATTCTACTATTTTGACGGTAGCTCTTGGCAGAAGGTAGGAGGATCAGGTAGCGGAGATGATTTGGGTAATCATACTGCAACTCAAGCTTTACAATTAGCAACCATGACAACTGATCAGCGAGACATGATTTCGGCCGCTGCCGGCATGTTGATATATAATACAGATATCGGAAGGCCACAGTTTTTTAAGGAAGATGACCCTGTTACTTTAATAGATGTGGATAACAATGGATTTACTTCGACTGGAGCGAGCTCGATAGCTCAAAGTTTCAAGTTAGTCAGTACATTATTAGTAACAGCAATTAAAGCAAAAATTGACTTCAATGGAAATATGGATTCAATTGTATTTAAAATATATGATGGTGTTGGGACTGCTGGGGTAGAATTGTATTCTGAAAACTATGTATTAAGTTCCCTTCCAGTAATAAATGGAAATGAATTTACTTTCACTTTATCTACTCCTTTACTCGTTCCTGTAAGTCAAGACAGAACATTTGAGATTTCTCAATTCGCTAATAATAATATGACCGCACATCGTCATTTTGTTGATAATCAATCCTATAATGTTTCGTTAGGCGAACAGTCTCCTGATCCTTATGGTAATGGAAAATTATTTATCAATGGTGTTAATTCAGACCCTGCAATTATTCAAACTGTCAATGGAATGGGGCAGGTTATTTTGACAGTTACTTCAAATGATTTAGAATTTGAATTGACAACTCAAAATAAGCAATGGGTGACGCAGTAAAAGCGCCAGATTAGAATTTAGGCAGAGCTTGATTAAGGATGCCTATTCCTTTATTGCTTTAGACCCCAATACGGTATTTACATTTCTGACTTGAAATAAATACAGTCCATCAGGGAAACCAGAGATATCAATCGTATGAGTATCGATAGTACTGTCTTATATCCATCTCGGTACATAGCTTAACACGACACAAGATGGTTTGTACTCTTATACTTTCGCCTTTCTTTCTTCCAATTGTTTACGAACCTCATTGGCCTTGTTTTCATCTAGGTCATAGCCCCGCATAATTACCATAGCGATCAGCGTACCTACAACTGGGATTAAACAAAAAAACAAATGTAGTCCATCGACTGCGGCGAGCTGTTCTGTTGTTGGGATGTCTGATTTGAAATCTACTAGCCAAATGATCAAGCCACTACAGGCTCCCGCTATCGCAAAGCCCACCTTAACCATCCACCAATAGATGGCACCAAAAATTCCTTCTCTTCTCTTACCTGACTTGAGCTCATCTATATCGATGACATCTGCGGTCATAGACATCATTATAGTAAACAAGCTGCCAATCCCAAAGGAGAAGAAAGGAAGTGCTATAATATACATCCATGGTTTGCCTGGTATAAACAAGAAGTATAACATGACATAACCGATGATGGATATGCTTTGACAGATCATAAAGGCTTTTTTCTTACCAGTCTTTTTCGACATCCACGCTACTGTAGGAATCACTATAAATGTAGTGCCCAATGCCGCTAAACAACCGAACAGAGATACCCATATCCCAGTAGCTGCAGCATCCCCGTTGAACAATTTGTATACAATGACAAAAAAAGTGAGAGAAGATACTGCCATAAAAGCATTGTATATCCAGAAAGTGGCACCACATAACTTTCTAAATTCTTTGATTTTAAAAGCGTCAACGAAGCTGTAAATAATCTTCATTAAACTTCCTCCGATATTGGATAGACTCAATGATTCATACTCTTTATCCAAGGTAGGTTCACTCCTGATAAAGAGCGCTGGTACCATAGCACAAATAGCACAGGGTATAGCTACCCAGATGGATAATTCTCTTGCCGCTACATCTGCGGATGGGAACCACTCAGGATCATACATAATGATCCAAAACCACGGTGCTATCACCCATGCCCATTGCCCGATCCACTGCGCCACAGCCATAATGTTGGTTCTCTCATGAAAATCATCGGTCATTTCATAACCCATGGCTACATAAGGCACACTAAAAAAAGTCAAGCCGAGATAAAATATAACTGACCAAAAGAAGAAATACCAAAAATTGTATTCAACGGTATTATTACTGTACAGTTGCCACATGAAGATATAAGCTATACCCATGATGAGCCCTCCAATTAGTACATATTGTCTGCGGCGACCCCATTTGGATTTAGTATTGTCAGAAATGAATCCCATAATAGGGTCTGTAATAGCATCAAATAGTCGTGGAAAGAGGTAAATCATTGCCCACATCAGACCTGTGAACTTTAAATCCTCGACCAGAACAACCATGAAGATACCCAGTATGGCAGGAAACATCTGATTTGCAAACATCCCAACGCCAAAAGCAATTTTTTGACCCATAGGTACTTTAGTGGTAGTAGTTAAGTTTTGATTTTTCATACAGTTAGATTCGGTCGATTAGAGCATAATTTAGAAGATTATGAATTGATTTTCAACAGGCTATGGTTTTGAAGAGTTAATGATATAAGCGCTTGAAGGATCAAGTAGAGTTAGATTTTTGAACATGCTCTTAAGATAGGTTTATTGTTCATAACCACTGCAAACCATTGTCATAATCTGTAGATAACTACTAAGACTGAGATTTGACTTAGGCTTCATCATCGCCTTTAATTTTGATAATTGGATGATCACCACGAGTCATTCCTTCTTGCGTTCCATTATCTATGGCATACTTGTTCGAGCTAACATCCTACATAGTATAGGAGTGGTACAGTGACCACAATGACGTTAGAGAGATCACTTTAATGAATCTTGCTCAACGATCACATTAATTTGCTCAATCTTGCCTGATCTTTGAAGCACATGAGTGCTATATTCTGTAGATAGTGTATCGTTTATAATCTCTGCTGTGATTCCATCCTTTAGTGTGATTGTAATCTGAGCAGATTTGCCTAATGTATAGATGATAGGTACTTGACAAAGGGTGAAACATAATGAATCAGCTGGGAGTGATATGTCGATTGGTTCTGCATGAATGTTATAAGCTCGCAGACTACTAGATTCTTTAAGGAATTCTTCTTTCTTCAACAGTGTAGGTTGGAAACTGATGAGGCCATCATTAATAAGTACACCCAGTTCCCCAAATCTGCTAATGATGTCCTCCTTTACCTGACCTGTCATACCAGGTTGCTGAGCACCTTTGTGATATGGAGTGTGAGAATAAGGGTCAGTGGTAAAAGCTCCATAGAGCTTGGGATCCTTATGTACGCCTAGCCCATTCCATATCTCATAGTAGTGATTAGCCAGCTTATCAACGATCTCTATTGATGCATTATCACCAACAGCCGCTTGGTAGTTTTCTTGGACAGCCAAGATCAGTTTAGAGACCATGTGCCAGTAGATGGACCCTAAGCCTTCATAACCATAGAAGGTGCCTGATCGACCAGTGAATTCCTTGTGGTTGAATAAATGCTCATATATCTCCAAGATTAACTCACGCTCCTGATCATCGATTTCGCCATACCGACTTTTATCAAGAGTCTTCAGGGCATCGGAGAGATCACTACTATTTCTAAAATTACCATTGAAATGAAACTGACTGAATAGGTCCATTTCGATAATTGAAGCATCGGATACCTCCAACATCTTTGTTAAGAGTGGTGAGAAAATAAGCATGTGATGCGGGATATGATTTTTCTGTAGGAAGTTCGGTAGGGCTTTGTTAGGGTAGAGTATATAACTGTTTTGATCTGAACGATAGAGCTTGCTATCCCTCATGCTGTCCAAGAGGTCAACAACCTCATGAGGCTCCAATACTCCCGCACTCAATACTGCTACTTGGCCTTCTAACATTTCACTGAGATTTGATATTCTTAGGGCATTGTTCTCAATGTTGAGGATATTATAATCTTGATATTAGCCGTCTGTTCTTCGGTAGGCTATTATGGTATGCTAAAAGTAGCTCTTGCAGATAGCAAAGAATGATTTGAGTGATTCGAAACTTATACTATCTCGATCACCACTAAAACCTAGGTTGTAGATGGGATGGCGATAATC
>CAZJHC010000236.1:0-5894 GCA_964545645.1 uncultured Saprospiraceae bacterium | reverse complement strand
CTATAAGTGGTATCACTAAGTCGCTTAAAATCTATATACTCCCCATTAACGTCAATATGAGAAAGACCTATATTGCTTGGAGCTTCAGTCGGGAACTCAAAAGTATTTAAGTCTAATATTGTAATGCCAGCAGCATCAGTGCCTGCCCAAAGTTGATTTTTGTTTACTATATCCACTTTCCCTATATAACTCATTGCTTTCAAGCCATCCGCCTTGTCATATTGAATCAAACGCTGCTCGGGAGAGCCAAAATTTTCTGCCCCTTTTGGGAATGCTCCTATTCCATTTCCAGAAAACCAGATATTCTTATTACTGTCAATTGAGACATTGGTGACTTGATAATCAGGTAATTCATGATCATAACTTATTATGTGTGTATTTTTTTCATTCTTTTTCATCTTAAAAACACGACGTTCATTGTTCATACTGAACCATAGGTTGTCTTTATCATCTTCGAATAGTAAATATGTCCAATCATGGCGTTTTACATCTAACTGAAGAGCATAAATCATTTGGTCATTGATAGGGTCATACTTAAATATTCTACTTCCGATTCCTCCAAACCACAGCTGTCCATCTTTATCTTCAATAGTGCGATAATTACCCACTCCGTCTTCATCATTTTCGAATCGTGTCATTTGTTGACTTTCAGGATCGTATCGGGGAATCATAGTGTTTCAACTAGATATAGAGCTGGTTATCCGAATTAGCCCTTGTTTGTCTTGGTGGACATATTCTATGTTAGGGTAAACTAATCCTTGTTCTTTACCGAAGAATTTAAACTCTTTACCATCAAAAAGAGCAATGCCTCTATCAGTTATCGAGAACCAAATGTTTCCTTGCCTATCTTCTAATAATGGATTTGGCATTGAACCTAATAACTCTTCTTTTAGAGAAAAGCTAATAAAATTTTGTCCATCATATTTTAATAGCCCACCATAGGTCGTACCTATCCAAATATTTCCTTTTCGGTCTTCGAGGCAACCTACTACCCAATTTTTAGTCAATCCTTGTTTTTCAGTAAAATGCCTAAAACCATTGGGTTTAAAACGCATTATTCCCGCAGTCCTATTTAGCCCTAACCAAATGTTTTTTTTGCTGTCTATCATAATACTAATGATAGAGTTATGTCTAAGTCCTTCATCAGTAGTATAATGTATAAAACTACCCTTCTCGTTGTTCTCTGGAGCATAGCAAGTCATTCCATTATTAGTTGCTATCCATATTTTGCCTTGATCATCTTCCACCATCCCTGTTATTCTATTCTCACTTAAGCCCTCATTGGTGGTATAATTGGTAAATGTTCCACCAAGACTTTGAACTGTAGTGGTATCTCCCTTATAGATGCTTATTCCTTTTCCTGCTGATGCTGGGGTTCTTTCTCCTCCACTCCCTATCCAAATCTGCCCTTTACTATCTTCTAATAAGCATTGGATATAGTTGCTAATCAGACCTTCTTTTTCTGAATAATGGATGATTCTGCTTTTATTGATATCATACCGAAGAACTCCATTCCCTTGCGTTGCCCACCATATATGACCATTACTATCTTCAATAACATCGTTAAATCTAATGTCACTCGCCCCCATATTGTATTCCTTACGATTGTAATTAGGTAGTATATCTTCAATTTTGAAAAGGGTGAAGTTGCCCTTCTGATTATGATCAGAACTATTGGGATCATAGCGATAGATTCCTTTTGTACTGCTACCTAGCCAGATATATCCTTTACTATCTTCAAAAATTGAAGTCCATAAATTTCCTTTCAAACCTTCTTGCTCCCCAAAATGGAATACATTAGTACCATCATAATAGCCCAGTATATACCACCCGCCAAACCAAATACGCCCTTTACTATCTTCCATGAGTATTCTCCCACCACCAAACCCCTCTTGTGGGCCCATGAGGAAAAAATGCTCTCCATCATAACGAGCTATACGCCATAGATGACTTCCTGTCCATATTTGTCCTTTGCTATCTTCTATTACATTGACATTAGTTATAAAATCTAATCCTTCATCTTCTGATAAATATTGCATATCATATATTGCCTCATCTCGCATCCGACTGCTTAGAGCGGGTCTTGGCTTTGGATGATAAGCGGGGACTACTTTAGGTTGGGCCGGAATGACTTCAGGTATGGGTACATCTATTCCTATCGTAGCAATATGCAGTTCATCTGGTATTTGGGTTACTCTTGGCGTGCCTATGGGGTGTACATTTGGGTGAGCCGGTGTGACCGTCGGTTTATATTTTAGAGGAATGATCTCAGGGGGCTTAATACTATCAGGGTCGAGGTATTTGGCTTTAATGGGTGAGGGTAAGTCTTCAGGTTTAACCGTTGGGATTTTGATCCCCTCATACTGTATTGCTACGGGATTGTCTTCTTTTTTAAAACAAGATATGATAGATCCACAGGTGATGATCAAACATATCACGATGGATAGGGATACTAATTTTCTCATGATTTTTGGTTGAAATGTGCATCTATAAATCTAAGAAGAAAACAAGAAATATTTAATCATTAAATGTTTATCCATGGCTGGCCCTGATGAAAAATCCAATCAATTTGGTATTAAACAAATTGATTGGATTGTCAAGAATCATTTTAGTTGTTTTTCGTTACTGCCCAAGTACCATTACCTGGGTTAGTATTGTTGTTCCATGTCCCAGACCCTCTATTAGTCTCGAGAGACAAAGAACCTACAATTTCTATCATGTCAAAATTGACGGTAGAGCCAGCAACGATCTCTCCTTCGTCATTAATTCTGCCAGTACCGGGATGAATGATCCTATTATCATTGGGATCTACGGTTTCTATAATTATAAACCCAGACTGATTAATAGTCAATGTAGTTTCACCATTGAACCCTGATCCATCAGTCCTGCCTGACCATACCCCCTCATACTGACTCGAAGTTTCCATCATCATTTCTTCTTCTTCGCTACTACAAGAAAGAAGAGAAATGCCCGCTAATAAAAAGAGAAATACGTAATTTTTCATATTCATAATTTTTTGATTAAAGCTCAAACATAACTCAGGAATATGGGCACATTCTACGGGTGACACAATGGGGAAAAGATTGAAACAATAGGATAACAATTAGATATACTATGTCTCAAATAGATAATAGTGAAGAC
Source organism: uncultured Saprospiraceae bacterium (assembly GCA_964545645.1). GTDB lineage: Bacteria > Bacteroidota > Bacteroidia > Chitinophagales > Saprospiraceae > GYS-P2D. The sequence continues at coordinate 2,753 of CAZJHC010000236.1, read as the reverse complement.
ATTACTATAGCTATTAACCCATATTCGACTGGAGGGCTATTTGTTATGACTTGTTCAGCCCGATTTGGTAATAGAACCTGCGATGGAGTGCTCTAGGTAAATTACCTTAAGGGGAAAATCAAAGCTTTTTTTGTTGAAGTTGCTCAGTTTAAGGTCGAAGAATTGTATCAGAAATAGTTAATATTAGGAGTAATTAAGTCATATGAAAAAACTCAATAAGTCTCGTAGGTCATTTGTAAAGACAGGTACAACTGCTTTAGCCGGATTTTATATAGTTCCACGTCATGTGCTTGGTGGGGTAGGCTATGTTGCTCCATCTGATAAGCTTAATATTGCCGCTATCGGGGCTGGAGGCAAGGGATACTCTGATATCCTCCATGCCTATAGCGAGGGCAGAAATAATATAGTGGCACTGTGTGATGTAGATACCAATATGGCGGCACAGGCGATTGAGCAGTTTCCAGAGGCGACTTTTTATAAAGATTTTAGGAGGATGCTTGTGGATATGGATAGAGATATCGATGCTGTCACCATATCTGGCCCAGATCATATGCATGGCGTAGCAGCGATGACAGCCATGCGTCTGGGCAAACATGTCTATGTACAAAAACCATTAACACATAATATCTATGAAGCAAGGCAGCTTACAGAAGGTGCCCGCAAACATAAGGTAGTCTCCCAAATGGGGAATCAAGGAGCCTCTAATCCTGGTCAGGAGCAAATGAAAAAATGGTTTGACCAAGGACTATTAGGAACTGTGGAAACTGTCCATGTCTGGACTAATAGACCAGTGTGGCCACAGGGAATACCGGTGCCATCTGAGTCAGTACCGAGGCCCGAGCATCTGAGTGCTCAAGACTGGGAGCTTTTCATTGGACCTGCACAAATGGTAGATTATGATCCACTCTATCATCCATTCAAGTGGAGAGGTTGGTGGAATTTTGGTACTGGTGCCTTGGGAGATATGGGATGTCACTTGATCGATGTGCCATTTAGGTTGCTACAATTGGGCTATCCGACTGAAGTAGAATGTAGCGTGGGCCAGGTATTTACGAGAGACTGGATACCTGAGCATATCCCAGAAGGGTGCCCACCAAGCAGTAGCGTACAACTGCGATTTGAAGCCTCAGATGTCAATCCATCTTCAATTAAATTCAACTGGACGGATGGAGGTATCAGACCTTTTCATCCAGATTTAATCCCGGCAGATCATGACATAGGAGATGAAGGGAGTACCAATGGTGTCTTGATTATAGGTAGCAAAGGAGTCATGTCTTGTGGCACGTATGGACGCTTACCCAAGATGTATACTAAGGATGGACAGGTCCTCGAAATGGAAGAGGGTTTTGAGACTGCCAATCCATATGTAGATATGCCTGAATTTGGTCATCATCATGCTTGGGCTGAAGCTTGTAAAGCTGGATTTAATAGTACAGAGCATAAATCCTTGACGTCGTCTTTTGATTATGCAGGTCCAATGACGGAGACCGTATTAATGGGCAATCTTGCCATCCGTAGCTATGGGCTGATGAATATGGAGAATGAACGACCTAACTATTATGCTCGCAAAAAACTCCTTTGGGATGGTGATAATATGGAGATCACTAATTTTGATGAGGCCAATCAATTTGTTAGTCGACCATTTAGAAAAGGGTGGCGATTGATATAAATCCAAAAACAGTAAATTCAAAACGGGTCGGATACATTTCCAGACCCGTTTTGGTTAGAGGCGCAATCATCTGCGCCATAGGATCGTGACTCCTTATGCATATCGAGTCGTCGATTAACTACTATTCAATATTGTCCTCTAACGGAGGAGTGCGAATCAATGATGACAGATACTAGTGCTATCACTACAGATGTATTATCATAGATTACAGATGATTGACAAATCCTTAGAACCATAACTGTTTTTTAGAATGATTCAAATTACTATTCAATTATATACTATTATTGCAGAATGGGTGACTGAAGCGAATTCATGTGTCATTATACCATCATGTCTAATTATACAACTCTAAATTTTTGACTCAGCTAGATCTAATTTGGGTATTAGTTTGTACAATCCTTGTTGCGTTCATACAATTAGGGTTTCTATGTTTAGAGGCTGGGGCAGTCCGAACCAAGAACTCTATCAGTGTTGGCGTTAAGAACATTTACGACCTCGTAGTTAGTTTGAGTATTTTTTTTCTTGGCGGTTGTGGACTAATGTTTGGCAGCAGTATAAATGGTTTTATTGGCAACCCCTTTGAGATTGCTGAGCTTTTTAAAGATAATGAGCATCTTACTATTTTATTATTCCAATCCATGTTTGCTGGTACAGCGGCTACTATTATTGCTGGAGCTATAGCTGAGCGAATCCGATTTCAAGGATATATTATCTTGGTAATGACTCTGTGCATAATTGTATATCCGGTAACGGGTCATTGGGTTTGGGCTGATCTTATTATATCAGCTAACCAGGGATGGCTTGCTACGTTGGGTTATGTCGATTATGCTGGATCATCCGTAGTGCACGCTGTCGGTGGAGCATCGGCTTTAGCCGTTTCTATAGTATTAGGTCCACGACTTATGCGTTTTGGCAAGGATCGAGTCAATATAAGATCTAATGATCCTACACTATCATTTATTGGGACCATATGTATCTGGATAGGCTGGTTTGGATTCAATGGAGGTAGTTTGCTCAGTTTTAATGATAAGGTGAGTCATGTCTTAGTGATTACTATGATAGGTTCGTTTGGTGGCGTATTAGG
>CAZJHC010000235.1:0-5895 GCA_964545645.1 uncultured Saprospiraceae bacterium | reverse complement strand
GTGCAGGAATCTTGCAAGATATTCCTCGGATGGTAGAATTGACTAAAGAAATAGTGAAATCAACAAATCTGCCAGTAACAGTTAAGACAAGACTGGGGTGGGATAATAACTCTATCAAGATCGTCGAAGTTGCAGAAAGGCTTCAAGATGTCGGAATTCATGCCATCTCTATTCATGGTAGGACAAGAAAACAAATGTATAAGGGTGAGGCAGATTGGAGTCATATACGGGAGGTCAAAGAAAACCCTCGATTGCATATTCCTGTTATTGGCAATGGAGATATAGATAGTCCTGAAAAAGCAATGAGATACAAGAATGAGTACGGTGTAGATGGTCTCATGATAGGAAGGGCCAGTATTGGTAACCCATGGATATTTAGTAAAATAAAACACTACGTCAGGACAGGTGAACATTTAGAAGATCCCGGTTTTAAAGAAAAAATAGAAGCAGTAAGAAAACATCTATCTACCAGTATCTCATGGAAAGGCGAAAGATTAGGAGTATTAGAGATGAGGAGACATTATGGAAGTTACTTTAGAGGATTAAGACAAGTCAAGCAATATCGCAGCAGGCTTGTTACGACAGATGAACCCAATCAAATCTATGACATACTGAATGAAATGGAACATTATTACTCTACGGAGCCTGAATTAACCAATGTATTCTAATCAGTGGAAATAGACAAGCAACTACTTGCACCAGAGATACTCGATTTATTTGCTCAGATAGGCCAAGAGGCCAGCAATCTGGACTTGCCAACCTTTGTAATAGGTGGCTTTGTCAGAGATATGCTCCTTGGGCGACCTTGCAAAGATATTGATATCGTCTGTGTAGGTGATGGGATAAAGTTTGCGCAGCGAGTATCCAAGGTTCTCAAAGTGGCACCCCCTCAAATCTTTAAGAGATTTGGAACAGCTATGCTCCGATGGAAGGATATGGAGATTGAGTTTGTCGGAGCACGAAAGGAGTCCTACATGAATGACTCTCGCAATCCTACAGTCTCACCAGGAACAATTGAAGATGATCAAAAGCGAAGAGATTTCACGATAAATGCTCTAGCTCTGGATTTGAGAGCATTGGGAAAATTGGTGCTAATAGATCCTTTTGATGGTATCAAAGATCTGCATGCAAAGGTCATTAGAACGCCACTTGATCCAGATAAAACCTATTCTGACGATCCATTGAGAATGATGAGGGCTGTTAGATTTGCTTCTCAACTGCACTTCGATATAGATCCTGTATCCTTGTCAGGTATCCAAAAGAACAAAGATCGGATTAAAATAGTCTCTCAAGAGCGCATTACTACCGAACTTAACAAGATTGTGATGTCTCCAGAACCTTCTTTGGGATTTACGCTTTTGGATCAAACCGGCTTAATTGATCTTGTTTTTCCAGCAATGGCTAACTTGAGAGGGGTGGACTACGTTGACAATAGAGGACATAAGGACAACTACTATCATACTATTCAAGTTTTAGACAATGTCTGTAGAGTGTCTGATGACTTATGGTTGAGATGGGCAGCGATCATGCATGATATTGGTAAGCCAAGAACTAAGAGATACAACGAAAGAAATGGTTGGACTTTTCATGGTCATGACGCTGTAGGTGCAAATATGGCACCTAAGATATTTAGGAAACTAAAACTTCCCTTGGATCATAAACTCAAATATGTCCAAAAACTTGTCAGATTACATCTCAGGCCGATAAGTCTTACCAAGGATAATATTACCGATTCTGCCATTAGGAGACTGCTCTTTGAGGCTGGAGATGACATTGACGATCTCATGATATTATGCCAGGCGGATATAACCACCAAAAACGCCCATAAGCAGAAGAGATTCTTGGCCAACTACGAACTGGTCAAGGAAAAGATGGATGAAATCGAAGCAAAAGATCAACTACGCAATTGGCAACCTCCTATATCAGGTGAAGATATTATGGCCACCTTTGATATGCCACCATGTCGTGATGTAGGGACCATCAAAACGGCTATCCGAGAGGCTATATTGGACGGCCTCATACCTAACGAAGTCGATGCCGCTCAGGATTATATGATATTAAAAGGTCAAGAACTGGGGTATACGCCAAAGATGTAATAAGGCGCCATCCTAATCAAAAAGACTGCTGTAGTCCGAGTCTTTTGTGATCTTTTCTTTTTCTACCTCATAATCATTCAGGTCGAGAGTCTCTCCGTCATATTGTTCCTCGCCTCCGAGCAAGAGAATTGAGCTCTTTTTCTCATACTCTTCAAGCATTTTGAGTCCTTGTTCTTCAAATATGCCATTCTGAAGATCTACTGACTCCATCAAATTAGCAGACAATTCCATGAATTGCTCCATCTCACCAACCTTATTGGCAACGTCGTCAGCGATAACTTCCATGGCTTGATCAAACATGGCTCGCTTATCTGAATTGCCAGATATGATATTAATAGCTGATTTCATAGCCGAGTGAGACATGCGTATGGCTTTGCGTTCTTGCTCTTTTACTTTGACTTGATCTTTGGTGTCCTCTAATAGGATCTCAGAGTTAGAATACATCTTCGTTAGAACCTTATAGAGCAAACTCATTTTCTTATGTAGCTTCTCATACTTTTCATTGCTATCTCGCAGACGAGCAGCTTTTCTTGATGACAGCATCAATTGCTTCTCATTGCCTATTTGTTTGGCTTTTTTGGCAATCATAAGATTTTGTTCGATGTCCTTGGTATTGTCAAGCATCATCGTCTTTAACTTGCGCATCTGACCTCTAAGATTTCCAATTTGCTTACCCATTTTTTTAAGATTATCAGAGAGGTCATCGATATAATTCTTAAGGATACCGATTGGGTCAATTGTGACAAAAATTCCTGTGAGCTTACGCATGATACTCTTATACATATATCCGACGAGGGCACGCATTTTGGGATCCAGGACCATATAGACAATCGCACCTAAAGCCAATACAGTTACAACCAATCCAAGGAGAGATGAGGTAAAGGCAATTATAGCTCCTAAGCTTGTAAACAAAAGAAACCCTATCCCACCAAGTATTGCTGCTAAGAATATGGTTCCTGTAACACCTTCAGGCCTACTCCAAAAAGACTTAGGCTTAGTGGCCAACTGATCAACGTTAGAAAAATTCGTCATATCTAATTACTTTCTTTTATTATCGTTTTATCCTCTAAATATCCTTATAACATCTTAATTAATTAAATAAAATAGACAGGTCTTTTAGTTCCACCGATCAAACCTTTTTTAGATGGTCTGATCAATCTCTAATTGTCCACCCAAATTAAGGCTATCTATAGCAGGTACTGCCGATCCAGCAATGCCCTTAACACTGGCATACATGTCTATGGTATTACTTATGACTTGTTCCAATTGTTTTTCTCTGCTTTTCCATATCCTTCGCATAGCCATTTTTTCTTTATCCAGATCTTGCTTCATTGTCTGAAAACCATCGACGATGCCGGTAATTTGCAATTTAAATTCTTGACTTGTAAGGAAGCCATATAGGAGCTCCATCTTATCTCCTTTGTTATTTTGTGAGGCCTTTTCCGAGGCACTTCTGATCAATATCTCTCGGAGTACATGACACAAACCTTTGAAGTCGTCATAATTGCATATCCAGATATCTTCTCGCTGTCCAAATCTATCCATGTCCTTGGGGAGTACCTGAGTAACAAGTACCGCTATGTCTGCTTGCACTTTTCTTTGATCGGCCTTTAATTTAGCGATCCAATCTTTGCTAAATGCCTTAGTTCGTTTAGATTCATAGACAATTTTACCGCACTCATTTCTCATTCCGTCTATCACTATTTGGACAGTGTCGGCACCCGTGACTCCTTTCTTTATCTCTTCTATTTTGTCATAAGGAAAGGATTTTGATAAGTATTCTTCTATGGCTAATTCTTGAGCTTCTCCTTGCAACTGCATAGACCCTTGCTCAGATTTTCTCTTGAGTTCTTCTATGAGTTTGTTTTGCTGTTGGAGTAGGGTGTCTTTTTCCTTCATTTTAAGCTCCAACTCTTCTGACAATGATTTCTTTAATTTGCTTTGGATGAGTTCTCTTTCCTCGTTGAGCCTACGTTGTAGTTCCAATTCTTTATGGTGCAATTGCTCATCCATTTTTCGTTGTGTCTGTAGGAGCTCAATTTCTTTTTGTTGAAAGGATCTTATTTTTTGTTGAAATTCTATCAGTGTTTTATCCTGATTTTCAATCTGCACTTTAAAGTCCTCCCTTAATTGTTTTTTTATTTCTTCAGCTTGTTCCGTTTTAGCCTTTTTTAATCGATCTGAGAATATTTCATTTTCTTTCTTTCGCTTTGATTCAAATTCTGCTTTTTGTAAGTCCAGTTCTTTGTACGCATTTTCTTGCTCTAACTGTATTTTATCCCTTTCTGCTTTAAGCTCAGCATCCAATTGTGATTTGATATCCTTGGCTATGACACCTTCTATATCAAATTTGTGAGAACAATTAGGACAGGTTATTTTTTCCATCTATAGGCTAAGATATAAAGTCTACATCCTTTGATACTGGATATTTCATAAGATAGTTGATACTTCGATCGATATCTTGATTTTGATAGATAATGTTATATATGATGGTAATAATTGGAGCGAGGATTTTGTGCTTTTTTATTATAGCATAAGCGACCTTCAGAGAACGCAACCCTTCAATGCTCTCAGAGGAGGAAGAAAGTATCTCGGCGAGACTATCTCCTTTGGCTATACGCTGTCCGCAGTTGTAGTTTCTAGAAAGTGGAGAGGTAGCTGTTGCGATAAGATCACCGATTCCTGCCGTCCCGAGAAACGCCTTGTAGTCAACACCAACGACGGCTGCCATTTTTATGATTTCCCCCAGACCTCGGGTGATAAGCATCGCTTCAGCATTTTTGCCTAACCCTCTTCCGCCAATGATTCCTGAAGCTAAGGCTATAACGTTTTTCAAGGCACCTGCCATTTCAGCACCCTTCATGTCGTAAGAGTTAAAGACGAAGAATTTTGGCCCTGATAGCAATTCAGTTGCCACCTTGATAACTTCATCGTAGGGACTAGCAATGACGGTAGCAGTTGGGAGTTCATCCAATATTTCTTTGGCTAAATTAGGGCCGCAGATAGCACCTACTCGCATGACGTCAGTTTCTGACAAAATAACTTGGCCCATGGTCTTAACCTGATCTATATCAAGATCATCGCCATCTAATGAGTCATTATATACATGAAAACCTTTAGTACCGTGGATTACGAAGTGCCGTGGTGTTAAGTATGGAGATATCTCCGTACACATCGAATGAAAAAATTGCGATGGCGTAACCGGAAAAATAACATCACAAGCGACACATAGAGATTCAAGATCTGTGGTTGCTACGATTCGCTCAGACAGTTCGTACTCCTTATAGCGATGTTGCTGATTGATTTCATCCACTAATTGTTGCCTCCTACTATATATAATAACATCGGTTTTGGCCGATATTATCTTTGCGAGAGAGATGCCAAAATTGCCACCTCCTATGATGCCAGCAGGTTTACTTTTCATAAAATCAAGAGATGCGTAGCGACATAACTATGACTACTTTTTGTTCTTTTTAGAATCCTTCAGTTTCTGCTCTTGGATCTTGCGCTGCTGATCCATGGCCTCTGCTAGTCGTGCTTGAAATCCTCCTTTCTTTTTGGGTTTACTCTTTTTAAGATTTAATTCTGCCATGATTTTATCATCATCAAAGACAAACTTTTTAGTAAGTATCGTCTGTGAAATGGTAATAAGCTGACTAAAAAACATATAGCATGTTAATCCTGATGCATAATTATTAAAGAAAACAAAAAACATCAGTGGCATTAAGTATTGGACATATTTCATGGCTGGATTAGCGGTCATGTCCATATGTTTCATATTGTAATATGTATATACGAC
>CAZJHC010000234.1:0-5904 GCA_964545645.1 uncultured Saprospiraceae bacterium | reverse complement strand
GAATTGGTTTGTTGACCTGATCCATAATTAATAATCAAAGCTAATCTCTTTCTACATATTATGATATGACTATTATAAATACCTTTTTTATTCAGTATCATTCTATCTATCAAATGAAGCTATATTTGTTACATTTTTTGCTATTCAAGATTGATAAACTATTGGAATAACGAGAAGTCATGAAAATTTCATTGAATTGGTTAAAAGATTATATAGATATTAAAGAAAGTCCCGGAGAACTCTCTGAAATATTGACAAATTTAGGTTTGGAGGTTGAAGGAATGGAAGAAAAAGAGAGTATTCCAGGTGGACTAAAGGGGCTCGTCGTGGGAGAAGTGAAAGAATGTATAAAACATCCTAATGCAGATAAACTATCACTTACTAAAGTGGACATTGGTCGGTCAGAATTGCTTCAAATAGTATGTGGTGCTCCCAATGTTGATCAAGGACAGAAAGTAATTATCGCTCCAGTAGGCACAACATTATACCCAGTTGACAACAAAGAGTTTGTAATCAAGAAAGGGAAGATTCGTGGTGAAGTATCTGAGGGAATGATATGCGCTGAAGATGAAATAGGTGTTGGCAATGATCATAATGGGATTATAGTGCTGCCTATGGATACAATTGTTGGTGCTCTTGCAGCTGATTATTATAATGTAACCACAGATACTGTATATGATATTGGTTTAACACCCAACCGTTCTGACGCAACATCGCATCTAGGTGTTGCTCGGGATTTAGCAGCATATTATACTTATCAGACTGACAAAGTGGTGTCTATAAAGGCACCTCAATCAGTGAACTTGGATGAATTATCTAAGATAGACGATGCCATTGAAGTTAGCGTAATTGATAGAAAGGCATGTCCAAGGTATTCAGGAATTTGTCTTGAAGATTTGATAATCAAGCCTTCTCCTTTATGGATCCAAGAAAGGCTACAATCTGTTGATGTCAGACCAATTAATAATGTTGTTGATATAACAAATTATGTCTTACATGAATATGGTCAACCTCTACATGCATTTAACAGAAGCGCTATCTCGAATAATAAAATAAGTGTAAGAAAATTAGAGGAAGGAACTACGTTCAAGACCCTAGATGAAGTGGATAGGATTTTATCGAGTGAAGATTTAATGATTTGCGATGGCCTGGATCAAGGAATGTGCATAGGTGGTGTGTTTGGGGGAATTAAGAGTGGGGTTAAGGACGATACGACATCAATTTTTTTGGAGTCGGCACATTTTGAGGCGCAAGGAATTAGGAAAACCAGCACCCGACATAATCTTAGAACAGATGCTGCCAAGTGTTTTGAGAAAGGCTCAGACCCAAGTATAACAGTCTTAGCACTTGCAAGAGCTGTAAAACTCTTAGAAGAGTATGCTGGGGCAAAAGTTTCTTCTAAGCTCATTGATATACTAGACGATGACATAGTTTTAAAATCATTGACAATCAGACGATCTAAAGTTATCTCATTGATAGGAGATTCGATAAGTCATCATACACTTATGAATATTTTAAATGCTCTTTCGATGTCCCCTAAAAGTGAGGATGAAGAACATTATCAAGTATTGGTTCCTAGTGATAAAGCTGATGTTGTAAGAGAGGTGGATGTAATTGAAGAAATTTTAAGAATTTATGGATTTAATGCAGTTTCCATAGACGATCGAATAAATGCTGCAATTCAAGTAGCGGAAGTGCCTTCGATGCATGCACTCAGGAATAAATTAGCCGCAGATGTCGTAGGTAAAGGATATCATGAAATGATGGGATTATCCCTCATCAATACTAGTGCTGCGGATGAATTGTCGGGTATTGATACCAATCAATTGGTTAGAGTCAATAATACTAGTAACATAGGATTGAATACCATGCGCTTTGACATGCTCATTTCGGTATTAGATGCTGTTCAGTATAATTTTAATCGTCAGCAAAATGATTTAAGACTTTTTGAGTTTGGGAAGATTTATACTAAGAAAGGGGAGGAATTTGTAGAGGAAGAAAAGATGATTTTAGTACAAACAGGATCACTTGATGGACAATCTTGGAGAGGAAATGGAGAATATGCGGATTTCTATTCTTTAAAACGCCTAGTACAAGAAGTCTTGTTAAGTAGTGGCATTGAAAAGTATCAAGTTAAGTCTTTAGATAATGATATAAGATTTGCAATAGGACTAGAATATCACCAAGGTCCCAATATTCTTGCAAGCTTTGGTATTGTGTCAGATGAATATGCTAAGCTTAAAGAACTAAAACACGATGTAGCTTTTGGAGAAATTAATCTCAAATATTTACTGAAGGCGCAGAAAAAACAACGAATCAAGGTCATGGATATTTCCAAATTCCCTGAGGCACAAAGGGATATTGCTTTAATAATGGATGAACATGTAGCCTTTAATGATATAGAGAAGCTCATTAAGAAAACTGGCAAATCTGACATCTCGAAAGTTATTTTATTTGATGTCTATCGTGATGATAAAATCTTGGGGGAGGGTAAAAAATCTTATGCTATTAATATGACTTTTGTTAGCTCTACTAAAAGCCTCAAGGATAAAGAAATAAATAAAATCGTTGATAAGATAGTTAGTACAGCAGAACGGCAGTATGGCGCTAAGTTGAGATAACTATCCGTTGATAATAGCTGAAGTATGGAATTAGAAAGGGCAGTATTAGAACGATTAGAAATTAAAATTCGAAAGCTGGTCGAAAAAATGAGGGATGTTATTAATGTTAATGATATATTAACCAAAGAAAATATACGTTTAAACAAAGAGAATAGACAATTATTAGAAAAAGTAGAGTCAATTGAAGCTGAATCAATTACAAGAATAAAGCCTCTTGAGACTCAACGAGATAAAGAAACTACTATAGACTATACAAAAACTGAGTTGAATAACTGTATTGAGGAGATTGATGTGTGTTTAAAGGATTTAGAACTGAAGGATGGCAAATAATCGATCAGAAGTAAAGATTTTAGGTCGATCATATCCAATAAAGTCCGAATTGCTTGACTCAGAAGCTGCAGAGCAACTGTCAAAAGAGATTCAAAATCAAGTGAATCGATATAAGATGACTTATGTTGATTTAGATAACCAAGATTGCCTTGTGATGGCTCTCATTGAAAATTATCTTGATAATCATTCTGACCAAAAGCATCCTGATACGGACACTGAGTATAGAGTCACCAAATTAAAGTCTATAGAAAATCTTATTGATAAAGTGTTAAAATAACATTTGAATCAACTCATCTATGATTGTCACTGGTCAGTCCTTTATGGAGGACTAATTATTATTGAACCATTGATAAATTGGAATTTTATGGAATTAGGATTAAGTGCGGTATTAGGAATCGCAGTAGGATTAATTATAGGGTATCTGATCGCCAACTATTTTGTCAGGAAGCTGCATAAAGCGAAGATTGATGAAATCAATCAAAAGGCAGACTTGACCCTCAAAGAAGCTAAACTGACCGCAAAGAGGTTAGTAGGAGATGCAGAATCTAAAGCGGATAAGATAGTCTCAAAAGCTGAAAGCAAGAATGAATCAATTAAACAGAAAAAGATTCAAGAGGCCAAACAAAAATTTGCTGGATTTAAATCTGATTTTGAAACCTATAAAGCCGATAAGTCTGTCGCACTCAAAGAACGTGAGATGGAGATAAAAACGCTTGAGTCGGATCTTAAGATCAAAAAGCAAAGATTTAAAGAAGAAATTGAATCTATAGAAAATCGAGAGGCTGAGGTGAAAATAGTTAGAGAAAATCTTGACAAGCAGCTTAAAATAGTTAGTAAGAAGAAGGAAGAGCTAGATAAAAGCAACGAAAAATTTATCAAAGAACTCGAGGTTGTTTCAAAAATGAGTGAGGCCGAAGCGAGAGAACAATTAGTTGAAGCCGTAAGGGCTAAAGCCACCACAGAGGCATTGTCTATTGAAAAAGAAATACTTGAAGAGGCAAGGGCAGGAGCAAGCAAACAGGCGAAAAAAGTAATTATTCAGACCATCCAGCGAATGTGTGCTGAGGTGACTATCGAAAATACCGTTTCTGTCTTTAACCTTGACTCAGATGATATCAAAGGTCAAATCATAGGACGAGAAGGTAGGAATATCAGGGCCATCGAAGCAGCTACAGGCGCAGAGCTAGTAGTTGATGATACGCCAGAAGCAATTGTGATATCGAGTTTTGATCCAATCAGAAGAGAAATATGTCGTTTGTCCCTTAAGAGGCTGGTAGCGGATGGTAGAATTCACCCAGCCAAAATCGAAGAGGTAGTCAATAAAGTCAAAAAGCAACTAACTGAACAAATTGTAGAAATCGGAGAACGGACAGTCATTGACTTAGACATACATGGTTTACATCCATATTTGATTAAAATGGTTGGCCGAATGAGATTTAGATCTTCTTATGGACAAAATCTCTTGAAACACTCCATTGAGACGGCACATCTATGTGCTGCAATGGCTGCTGAAATGGGTATGTCGAAAAAACAGATCGCCTTAGCAAAAAGAGGTGGCTTGCTCCATGATATTGGCAAAGTGTCAGAAGAGGATTCAGATCTGCCACATGCATTGCTTGGCATGCAGATATGTGAAAAGTATAAAGAGCATCCTTCTGTACTCAATGCTGTCGGGGCCCACCATGATGAAATAGAAATGAATAACATGACCTCTCCGATTGTCCAAGCCTGTGATGCAATCTCAGGAGCTCGTCCTGGAGCTAGAAGGGAAATCCTTGAAAGCTACCTAAAGAGAATAGGCGAGTTAGAAGAATTGGCTATGTCTCATGATGGAGTACAAAAGGCCTTTGCAATACAAGCCGGACGTGAATTGAGAGTGGTAGTTGAGAGTGAAAAAGTTAGCGATGAGTATGCTGAGGATCTCTCATTTATGATCTCTCAAAAAATACAGGATGAGATGCAATATCCGGGGCAAGTAAAAGTCACTGTGATAAGAGAAAAAAGAGCTACGAGCTATGCTCGTTAAGTCAATAATGTATGATTGCTGCATAAAAGAGGACACCAGATTATGGTGTCCTCTTTTTATTTTTTGTTTAGACGGTCAATAAATAAAAAAATGCAGAGCCCAATGATTATACTTTCCTTTTAATATATACCTTTGCGCCGATTTTAAAGCGCTTATCTGTGATTTTACACCATAGCATTAGATTTTTATTCGCCGGATTCTTCCTTAGTTTAAGTGTGGTATTCTATGCTCAAGGTCATGATCATTCAGATCACGATGGCCATGATCATAGTCATCAACATGACCACGCTGATGACGACCATGATGCCCACGGACATGATTCGCATACTCAGACTGAAGGGCATGGAGCATGTGGCCATCATGGAGATGGAGAATATGATCCGAAGGCTACCGCCATGCATCATATTAGCGATGCTAATGTTTATACGATTATGGATGCTATCCGTATACCGCTACCATGCATATTATATAGTAAGGATAGAGGATTAGACTTTTTTATGAGTTCGAAGTTTCACCCTGGGCACCATGATGATGGACACTATGCCTATAATGGTTATGTTATGCATATGGGTGGGATTAAGAGAGTCTTGGATACAAGTTTTCCTTCCCAAGGATCAGTAGAGATAGGCGGATTCACAACTAAGCCGATAATAATTGATGGAAAGGAACGAGAAGAAGCTTATATCTGCTATAACAATCAAAGACTTTTATTAGAAGATAAGACGGTGTGGGATATGGGAATATTCGGAGGAGCCATCACGAGCTTTTATGATTTATCTATTACCAAGAATGTTATGTCCATGATCCTGATCTCATTGTTTTTCTTTTGGTTGTTGAGGTCAGCGGCTAGAGGATATAGTAAGAGAAAAGGTATGGCACCTAAAGGAATTCAGTCATTCTTAGAACCTGTGGTGCTCTATATAAGAG
>CAZJHC010000233.1:0-5911 GCA_964545645.1 uncultured Saprospiraceae bacterium | reverse complement strand
GACATACGATATTCTTATGGGGTTTAGCGGTGGTGATATCAGGTATCGCTCATTATGTTATGATTGAGATGGGATATAGGTTAGCACATTTTGTTTGGATGACCACTATGATACCTTTGTTTATTTATACATTCTATTATTACTATAAAAAACTGTCAAAAGGAGAGAAAAGTGGAATGTTTGGTCAAGATATAGGAGCGGCAGTATGGTGTATGAGTGGGAGCATGGCCATGATATCAGGGTTTATATTTTCTAATCAGTTGAGTAATCATATGTTGACAGTGATGTGGTTGCCGTTTTGTGTAGCAGGGATGGGGACCGCCGTATATTTAGAGAAGCGCATATTTGCTTATATGTCAGTATTGGCGACATTATTGGCTTATGGAGCGCTCTATGTTCCAATTGAGTATCACACACTATTAACAGCGGGTATAGCGACGTTGCTTTTTTTGGTTCCAGGATATATCTTAAAGAAAGATTATAAGATAAGAGTACATGTTTAAAAATTTAGATCCGTTATTGCATAGCCAATTGAGATTGGCCATAGTATCGTTGGCGGTATCAGAAGGAAAGATTGATTTTGCAAGGATAAAAGAGGTAACCGGTGCTAGCTCAGGTAATATCAGTGTCCAGCTCAAAAAGCTGAGTCAGGCAGAATATATTATCGTTGAAAAATCTTTTAAAGACAATTACCCTAATACGTCGATTCGAGTGACAAGCAAAGGCTTAACCGCCTTTGAAAATTATGTAAATGCACTAAAACAATATATCGAGCCGTAAAGACGACTCAACATTGAGTTCTATTTTTTTAGTTAATTAAGTTTATAATATAAAGTAATTTATCATGACTAATCATCTAATTTTATCCATTTTCAGTTTCTTAATCGTAGTATCATCGCTCGTAGGGCAGGAGGATCACCCATTGTATAATATCAATGATCGTATCCTATCGGCACAAGATGAAAGCTTTAGAGATGGCGTAGACAAGATCGAAGCGCTCCTCACTCCGATAAACGCCTATGAGGAGACCGGCAATGGACATTGGAAAGCCTACTGGACAGCATATACTAAGTTTCAGCAATCCAACTTTTGGGCATATAATTCGTATCATAAAGATGAGGATATTGCCAAAGAACTGACGGGTGAAGCCATTAAGATCCTGTCTGATATCAAGGATAAAAATGCAGAAGACTATGCACTCTTAGGCTATATCAAAGGTTACTCGCTACAATGGATTTCATTTCTCAAGATGCCTAAAGAGAGTGGCAAGGCCGGTAAGTGGGTGGCAAAGGCTGTTGAGATGGCACCTGATAACCCTCGATCCAACATGGTATTTGGTAATAATGATTTCTATACCCCTAAAATGTTTGGAGGTGGTAAGGCGGTCGAATCTTCCATGCAAAAAGCCATCAGTCTCTATAAAGAAGCAGTCCCTAATCCATATATGCCTTCTTGGGGTATGCCAAAAGCATATCAAATGCTAACACGGCATTATCTCAAAAACGATATGATCGCTCAGGCGAAAGCGACCATAACTGAAGGACTCCAGCGATATCCAGAGCACAAGACGCTCCAATCATTAGAAGACAAGGTACTCGAGCAATAATAATTAATTGATACAAATCATAATCATGAAAAAGGTCATACTTATACTATCAACGTTGCTTGCGACACTTTATATTTCGGGACAGATAACTATCTCTGGAGTGATACTGGACGAATATGGAAGCCCTTTATTCGGAGCTACCTGTTATCTCAAAAGTGATAAATCTATAGCTTCAGTAAGTGATTTTGAGGGGTACTGGTCTCTCGAGATCTTGGACGTAGACGCCACAGAACTTATTGAAGTACGATATCTCGGTTATGCCAGTCAACAAATCTCGGTTTCTACTTTTGGAAATGAACCCTTAACTATTGCGATGTCTGCTGACAATAATATCATCAGCGAGGTAGTCATCAAAGGGCAAAATCCTGTCTCTGAGGACTTTTCAGTAGAACAAATAGACCGATTAGATGTCTATTTTAGCCCACTGGCAAAAGCGGATCCGCTGAATGCAATACAAGCACTACCTGCATCGACTAATACAGATGAGAGTGCCAACCCATCTCTACGAGGGAGTAATGCTGATCGAACCATCGTTGTTATCGATGGAGTGCCTATACGCAATCCCGTCAAATTTACCCAACTCAATGGTACTGGTAACTTCAGCATCTTCAATACAGAGTTTCTTGAGAATCAAACCGTTTATGCCAGTAATCCTCCTTTGACTTATGCCAATAGTACAGCAGGGCTGGTAGAGCTTAATCTACGCAAAGAAGCTCCCGAAAATGAACTTATGATAGGCGCTTCTTTGGCTCAGGTAAGCGCCATGTGGAATAATTCGCATAAAGACGAAAAGGGCTTTATGACCATCTACGCTAATCAAGCTTTCTCAGATTTGTTCTTGGCGGCTAATAGTGGACAGCTCAATGGTCTCAGATCATTTAATACCACTGACGCAGGCATCAGACTCTACAGGGAGTTATCAGATAATATGACCCTAAGTCTGTATAACTATTCGGCCATCGAGAGCTATGATGTCGATGTGAGTATTTTGGGCTCTGAGGAAAGAGCCTTAGGTAGCCAAAAGCGAAATTTCTCTGTGGCATCTCTGAGATGGGGAGATCTCATCAATCAATGGTCCGTGCACTCTGGTTTTGATATATCGGGATCAGATTTTCAGTTTGGATCCATAGAGTCAGACAATTATCGTAGAGAGCTATATAACTCTATCAATTACAAGAGAGTGGGGGAGGTATTCACACTACAGACGGGTATTAATTATATATGGGTCAAGGACGAATTTGATGAGGTGTTACCGGTTAACTTTTATGATAATAGAGTAGAATCGGTGACCTATACTCAGGAGGTGCAATTGGGCCACTCTGATGTACAGATGTACTTCTATGGTAAAGTCTCTCTTGACAAGCTGACCCTGTCAGGAGCACTCCGCAAGAATATCCCATTGGATGGACAAGAATCCTTCTTCAGCAAACAATTCTCTGCTAAGTATACGCCTATAGAGTCGCATAGTATCTTGTTGGCCTTAGGGAACTATCATGGCTATAATTTTCCGACATCCAATAATCTCAATCTTGATCTATATCGAAGTAAACAGATGTCTCTGGAGTATTTTTATACGGGAGATGTCTGGGACCTGTCGGCTGCCGTTTATGCCAAAGAAGAAGATAATCCCCTCTCTTTTACCCAACAATTCCTGATACAAGGTGAGACTACTCGTTCTATCAAGGGGCTCGAACTGGCATTGACAAAGCATATAGGTGATCGTCTCAAGGTAGAACTATCTAATACTTTTTTGGATGTCAACATTGAGACTGAGGAATCAACAATCAGAGGAGAAAAAGACTTGAATTATTTTGTTAAGCTCGGCGTCACCTATTTTAATAATGATGTCTTCAACTTGGGATTGAGTTATATCACTCGACCGGGCAACTATTATACAGATATAGTGGGTAGTACTACTTGGGATCAAGTGACCTATCCAGTATTTGAATCTGTAGTCAATGGCAGCCAGCTTGGAGGATACCACAATGTGAGCCTGACCTTCAATAGGCAGATAGATCTACCCAATGATAAAGGATTAGTGCTCTACGGTGTGATCAATAATGTCCTTGATACAGAGAATCAAAACTATGCTCTTTATGATGAGAGTTTTGGGAACGTGGGTTTTGAGCATTATAGCCGAAGGTGGTTTTATGTAGGCGGGATGTTTTTATTTTAAGAAGTTGATTACTATGGAAATGATAGGTACAATAGTAGGGGATTGGATAGGAATGATTCATGTAATCACTAGTCTGATCGCTATGATTTTAGGTGGAGCTGTGTTACTCTCAGATAAAGGTACGATGAGGCATAAACGAATCGGTTATGCTTATACGATCAGTATGATAATTATACTTCTGACAGCTATGATGATATATCGCTTGTCTGGAAGTTTTGGGCCTTTTCATGTCATCGCTATCATAGGGTTCATCTATTTAGGTATTGGAATCATACCAATGGTACTTAAGGTCAATCGCTGGCTTAATCTACATGTCTATTTCATGTATTGGTCTGTGGTTGGTCTTTATGCTGCTTTCGTTGCCGAATTGGTGGTTCGTATACCTGATACTCCATTTTGGTGGATGGTAGGAGTGGGCACTCTAATAGTATCTCTCGCTGGTGGTATGGTATATCGCAATATGAGATCTACTTGGTTGAATCACCGTTGATCAAACGATCTTGAAAAAAGGTTTCCCAAACCAAAGTTGGGCTGAGGACTTCCTAAACGGTAATCGTAGTACTTTAATCTGTGGAGCATCAACCAATGCCAATTCAATGCCTACAACTACTCCGTCACGTCAAACAAAACGAAACTCGCCAGTAATAGCCAGTAGGGGATCTGTCTCACGCTCAATTGATATACACGGAGTTTGGTTCATTAAGAAAAATAACTGCTTAGCAAACTTCAACTTCAATGGCGACTATTGGGAAGTGACAATTCATGAAGATTCTCCCAGTAATGAATTTAAGGTGGGAGAAATACTCAAGAGCTTTTCCTGTATTCTGACTACTACTCTGCTTTAGTGGGATACCTTTGCGGTATGTCATCATTAGATCATAACAAGGAGAAGATATTTCGTAAGCTCGGCATTGAGGCATTGAATGATATGCAACTCATTGCTGATCAGGCGATTACAGCTCATGACGAGGTCATCCTAATTAGTCCCACTGGCACTGGTAAGACTTTGGCATTCTTAATTCCAGTGATGGCACAGTTGGATCCAGATATCGACCAAACTCAGGTCCTCATTTTAGCTCCATCGAGAGAGCTTGCTATACAGATAGAACAAGTTACCAGAGAAATGGGGAGTGGTTATAAGGCTAATGCGGTATATGGTGGACGACCGATTGCCAAGGATTTTCAAGAGTTGCGACATCCTCCCGCTATCCTTATTGGGACACCAGGCAGGATTGGCGATCACTTGAGGCGAGGCACGCTATCGGTGTTTCATATTAAAACTTTAATCCTTGACGAATTTGACAAGTCGCTCGAAGTGGGATTTGAAAAGCAGATGAAGCAGATCGTATATGAACTACCCTTTGTCAACAAGAAGATCCTTACATCTGCAACTAAGAATATAGAAATTCCGACATTCTTGCAACTCCAAAATCCACAACAGTTGGACTTCGAAAGTCATGGTAA
The DNA here is from genome assembly GCA_964545645.1 of uncultured Saprospiraceae bacterium. GTDB lineage: Bacteria > Bacteroidota > Bacteroidia > Chitinophagales > Saprospiraceae > GYS-P2D. Next base: position 665 of record CAZJHC010000233.1, on the reverse strand, counting down.
GAGTCAGCTCAGCGTAATGCTCGTGTCATCACCAACTAAGGATAAGTTAGACACTCTCGTGGCACTACTCAAGCATATTGGCCCTGGACAGGGCATCATATTTTGCAATTTTAAGGATACGATTCAATATGTGAGTGATCATCTGTCCAGTACGGGTATCTCTCATGGGCGATACCATGGGGGCATGGAGCAACGAGACCGAGAGCGATCACTCATTAAGTTCAGAAACAAAACTGACAATATATTGCTATCGACAGACTTAGCCGCAAGGGGTATTGACGTCTCAGATATAAGCTATATCATCCATTATCAGCTTCCCCTCAAAGAAGAAGAGTTCATCCATAGAAATGGTCGAACTGCTCGCATGAATAATGACGGTACTGCCTATGTCATTAAGTGGAGTCAGGAACCAACGCCTAGGTTTATCTCGGGGATTCCTGCCGAGACACTGACAGATGGGTCCTTGCCCCCTCGCTCGACATGGACGACACTGTTCGTCTCTGGCGGTCGAAAAGACAAGATATCCAAAGGGGACATCGCAGGACTATTTTTCAAGGTGGGCCTACTAAACAAGGGAGAACTGGGACAGATCGAGCTCAAGCAAGATTGTGCATTTGTAGCGGTCCCAATCGCTAAGTCACAGCGGCTGATACAGCTACTCAATA
>CAZJHC010000232.1:0-6012 GCA_964545645.1 uncultured Saprospiraceae bacterium | reverse complement strand
GTTCTTGGGCTTGGGTGCAAGAGCTCAACCACCTAACCTAAACCTATTCAGAGATAATGGAGACATCAACCCTTTTGGCTTAGCGGATTTTCCTTTAAACACTACTCATAATGCTCCCGTCTTTGTCGATATTGATCGAGATGGGGATTTTGATTTGTTTACAGGCTTGAGTACTACGATAGCATTTAAGGAAAATGTAGGGAGCATTTCAGAGCCAGAATTCGGGTCTTCCAGTACTAATCCTTTTGGTATTGATTTGTATGGCTTTGATCTTAAGCCTGAGTTTGCAGATATCGATGGGGATGGGGATTTCGACTTATTCGCAGGAGGCACGGATGATTACGTACTTTTTCAAGAAAATATCGGGACGGCTACAGCACCATCCTTTGGTGCAACTATGTCTCAACCTTTTGGTCTTGCAACTGAGACAGTATTGACCACTTTTTCTACAGACAATGAATTTTTATTAGAATCCAACCCATCACCAACATTTGGTGATATAGATGATGATGGGGATTTAGATGCTTTCATAGGTGATCTAAAGGGTAATCTTCACTTCTTTGAAAATATAGGAAGTAGTACCTCTCCCATGTTCCAACACAATTCTGATTTGTCTCTAAATCTTTCTTTGGGTAGTGATGCAAATGATTTGTTTTTTTTGACTCCCAAGATGTGTGATATAGATGGCGATGGGGATTTAGACCTCATGGTTGGTTCCATTTTCGGCAGTACGCTGTTAATTTATAATGATCAGACACTCTCTTCAGATCAACTTTGTTTAATTCCTTTTGATTTTTTTCAATTTGGTAATCATTATTTCGCCAATCCAGCTCCAGTTGATATCGATGGAGACGGTGATCTTGATATGTTCATTGGAGAAAGTGATGATGGAGACGGTCCAAATTTAAATTTCTTCCCAGGTAGAATAGGAAATTTTGAAGGGACGGAATCGAGTGCCCCCAAAGGAGGCTTGGGTGTATTAATTGATCAATCTTCTTCTTCGCCATTTGGCATGATACGATATAGTGGTACAAATAGTACTATGGTAGATATTGATGATGATGGGGATGTCGATATGTTTCATCTCAGAGATGATGGAACCTTATTTTTTCAAGAGAATGTAGGCACCAGGTTTTCTCCATCATTTGGCTCTATGGACACTTTGCAATACTCGGCTATATCGTTTTCTTTTGGTGGAGAATCTCCCGGGCATATAGCATTTGCAGATTTTGACTATGATGGAGATTTAGATGCCATCGTACAAGATACATTTACGGGATATCTAAGATTATTCCCTAATCAACCGACCTCTACAGGCGCATTCTTTTCGCAAGGAAGTTTTATTTTTAATCCTGGCAACCTAGACTTACCGGACAACTCTGATTTTAGCTTCATTGATCTTGATGAAGATGGAGATTTGGATGTCTTTTATACTGCTGATGGTTATATAGGATATGCTAAAAATTTCGGTGCCGGAGCGGAAGGCATAACACTCAATGATTTCAGCGGAATCTATTACAATGTGTACGAATTATTTTACAATACTGTTATTGGAGCTCCTCAGTTTGTGGACCTGGACTATGATGGTGACTATGAGTGTATCCTTGCAGGAGGAGTAGAGGCTCCTTTGAACTTTTTATCGTATTCTATAAATTCAAGTGATTTTGGTTCCATAGCATTTAATGAATCTGAAAGTGGTACTTTATCATTCCCTGTTAGTTTGGCTAATCCAGAACATATAAATTTTGTTGATATAGACAGTGATGGCGATTTAGATTTGTTTGCCACCAGTGAAGAAGCAGGGATATATTTTCTCGAGAACATTAATTGTGCTTACGATGTACATGTGAACCATTTTTTACCTCATCGTTCTTTATTCACTTCATACAATGACACTCGTTCTGCTGGTCAAGTTCCGCCAGGTAGAGATATCATTATGGAAGGAGCTGAGGTTAATTTAGTACCAGGATTTGAAGTTAAGAAGGATATTATTGCCCCAATTGAGAACCCTACATTTTTGGCACGTATTGGTGGCTGTTCGGAAGAGTTTGACTTGCCAGTAGGTGGAGAGTCTCCTTCTTCGATCGTTAAGAATAGGCCTGATATCAAAGAGAAAAAGTCAACTGAAACTTGGGGGACCAATAAAGTCGCTAAGAATAAAAAGAAAATAGAAAACTTGGCTAAAAAGAACCTTGAGAACTATCCATTGCTTCAGAAATTGCTACAACCAAAAGATTAAGAAGAGATAATTATAAAGTAAACTTTTTTCTTACTTTCTTCTCTCGTTATTTCATGCATTGATGACATTAGTTGGCCCACAACCTTCGATGAATTATGAGCTTTTATTTGTAGTAGTGTGGCTTATTATTAAGAGAATTTTACAATTTTTTAGTCTTGTTTTAATGGTTTAAGATTGGCATATGTACATACATTAATCTGAGTATTTAAATCAGATCGTGTGCTTGCTTTGATCGATTCAAGATTTTACTGCGCACTCGATTCTCGAATATTTCAGCCTTGCCTCCTGCGATATACTTATTGGTGAGGTTAAGCATGGGTTCATTGCCCTTCTCTATCGAGAATATCACCCTTGCTCCGAGTTTTCTTCATTTAAAGGCCTCTCCAACCATTTTCAATCCCTGACCTTTAGCTTCGGTAGGATGAACGAAGAGGCTACTGCACTGTACGACATCCTTACCGATCAAGTGACATACTAACCAGCCAACCAAGGCATCTTCCTTTTTTAGTAAAAAGCTTACATGAGGTAGTAACAATTGACGATGCTGAAACGGATTAAGCGTCTTCCTCACTTGCCCCCTCCATAAATCTGATCCTAATGCGCTCTCTAACTGATTAAAACTGGTATCGCTCCAATCCTCTACATAAAATGGATCTTCAAAAGCTGATTTTTGTAGCCACTCCTTACCAAATTGGACATTGGCATCTGGCATACTGACATACCATAACAGAGTCTCAGGTGCATCATAGCTATACGCATCGAGCATTCTCTCCCAGACTTCAGAAGATTGCCAATAGGTTCTATATCTCACTGAAAGCCTATTAACCTCATAGTCTTTAGCTAATAGTTCGATCTTATCAAGCATATCCTTCCCATGACCTTGTAAGCGATATTGAGGCTCAATCCAAAAAGCAATCAATTGAAGTGAGAAAGGATCCTCAAATTTTAATATAGCAGTACCATGTAGTGATTTAGTCTCAGGATTAGATGAGCAGAGCACTAATAGTTTATCAGGTAAGTTCGTCAGTCTGGCCAAATTTTCAATCCTTGGAAAGGAAACCTCTTTGAATAATTCGATGATTTCAATAGTATTTGCTTGGTAGCTATGATAAAGCTGCTTTGCCCCTTCTTTGAGAAGGGCGAAATCAGAATAGACTACCTCTATAAATGAACTATGATTAGACATATTAACTAACTCAATTAAATTATAGCCTTTAATAAATACTCCACTCGAGCGGCACAATTAAAAGTAAGTACTATATGGGATAATAAAGCTGAATGTTTAAACTGACTGCCAAAATCACTATCTTCAGTGATCAATTGAGCTTAGTATCCATAAAAAAATCCGTCTAAAAAGTATCTTAAGATTGTTGTATATCATGTCTGCTTTTTTACAGTCGACACCTTCCTTAAGACTTTATGGCATAACTTTTGGCCTACCCATAGCAAGTAAAAAGTACATGCGACACATCCTTATCCTGATTTTCACGATATCGGTCTATAGCTTATGGGCTCAACCCACGGATGAACTCGTAGAAGACTTTTGTAGCAACAGCATCGATTGTGGACACTTTATACTTGAGCCTTCAGAAGACCCCAATCAGATCAGCTTTCTAACCTCATGTCCCGTGTCATCCATAGAAGACTATGCTCTGCTAAGCTCCTTAGAGCTGTTTGATATCTTGATCGACTCCATTGATGCGTACTCTTGTGTCTATAGGAATCTGGTGAGCTATAGCACAATCTACTCGCCATTGGTATTTTCTGATGATCACGTTGGGGACGTCGCACTCTTGGCCAAAGGATACTTCAGCACATTTGACGGCATCAATGATAATGGCAGTTATGCGCTGATGGTCTACTTAGGATTAGCGGTACAATTTTCTGGTGACTTTAGTCAAGATATACACTACTCGGCAGGTACTTGGTTAAAAGTCAAAGATGCAATACTGGCTTATGCCAATAATACGGCCACCCAATCAGAGACGCCTATTGCTCTATATACGACTGCCAGTTTTCTGAGTGCGGCCGCCCGAGATTCGCTCAATTCTGAGCCTGTCATAATAGAGTATGTCGGAAACATGTTAGACCGCATGGCCAATGACAGCTACGTACAACTTGACAATATATATCCATATTACTTTTGCTACTACTTCCTCCTTGATATATACTTTCGCTATGCTCCACTTAATCAAGCCTTCGTTGATGAGTTATCGGCTCAACTCGATGTCATAGAGAGTCTCAAAGAGGTAGCTATCAATAAAAATTTAAATGCTAAGACCTTTGTTTATTTTGGGGATCTTTCGAGCTTTTCAGTCACTGGACTTACCAATATGGTTGACTACCATAGTATCCAACCTCAGGTGATCGATGCCCTGCAGGAAGTAAGTACAACCTATGATGAGTACAGCCCTCAATGGTTGACTTCGGCTTTTGCCTTGGCTGAGCATGACGATACATATCAGTATGATGTTGAGGACCTAACTGCAGGACTGAGGGCGTTAGTTCTACCCAATACTTTTGTATTTGATGAGGGAAAATTTATAATAGAAACCGCCTTGGATTATGAGCAGTCCTTATCGTTATATGAGGCTTCTCAACAGGTTAAGGCACAGTTTTTTAGACTGATGGGTGACCACAGCGCCGTTATCGATGATGACAATGATACACTTACAGCAGTAGTATATGGTACCCGACAGGAGTATGCAGACTATAATGGCCTCCTATACGGAATCAGTTATCCTAACTCTGGGGGTGTATATATTGAGAGCTTTGGTACTTTTTTTACTTACGAGAGACTACCGACAGAAAGTAGTTTTACTGTGGAGGAATTATTTAGGCATGAATATACTCACTACTTGCAGGGTCGATACTTAATACCTGGAGACTGGGGCATACATCAGATCTATCAGAACAACCGCATGGTATGGTTTGAAGAAGGGATGGCACAGTTCTTATCGGGTAGTACTCGTACTGATGGAGTCTTACTCATCAATGTCATCCGAGAAAGAATCAATAAGCTTAATGGCATACAGGACTTTGACGATATTTTTTCTTCTTCTTATGGCTCTGGCAATGCCCATGCATTCTATGATTTCAGTCCTTTGCTATGGTCCTACTGGTATGAGCATGATAGAACTTTGGTGGATGAACTCTTCAGATATGTCAAAACCGAGGCGATAGAATCCTTTGACTCTCTGATTAACGTTATCGAGCATGACACGCTCCATGAGCAACTCTATCTTCAGTATATCGATGATATCATCGACCATGATAGTCTATGGATAGTTCCTCATTCTGCCGTCAGTCCATATGACAGTATGATGTCTGTAGAGTTATCTGATATAGCCAGTGAGATCACCCATCTAAACCCCAATTTTGCTCCGTCAATGTCTGACATCATCTCTAACGACGACCATAGTAGGTTTAAAATATCTGGCACATGGCAAGGGGGCTCTATGTCTTCTATAGAGGATGAGCTCAATATTCTTTTGAGTAGTTTAGCATCCTCTGCGAGCAATGATCCCTTGAACTATTCTATCGGCTATTATGCTTTGGATATGGACAATGATGCTGAAGCCCCTTTTTTTATAGAAGGACCTATCGGTAGTTTTTGTCCACTGCCAGGCAACGACCCCGCTGTGTATGTGGATAGTTCTTATGCGATTTTGTTTCACTTTTCTAACTCTGATCAATCCCGGGAGCTACGCATCAGGGAGATGAATACAGCAGACTGGGACTATGAGAGTTCGACGAGTCTATACTACATTGAT
>CAZJHC010000231.1:0-6028 GCA_964545645.1 uncultured Saprospiraceae bacterium | reverse complement strand
TCATTACTTATGGTAAGAACAGTGGGCCCGGATGGATTCAGGCTGCTGTAACGCTTGGAGGAGGTTCCTTGGTGAGCTCCTTATATCTAGGAGTGATTGGAGGCTACGAATTTTTATGGCTACAGCCACTAGCTATGATATGTGGCGTCATCATGTTGATGGCTATAGCTCATGTTACCCTCAGCATATCTGATCAGGGAAAAAGACCATTTGGAGTTGTTAAGGAGCATATCTCACCTGTATTAGCCTGGGGATGGTTAGTTGCCACTATTGTTGCTAATATAGTCTTTTGCTCATCGCAATTTGCACTTGCTACTGATACCATTCAGACCAATTTAGGGTTTCCTATTAATTCGTATTTAATTACGTTAGGACTATTTGTCATCGCTTTTGGGATGACGTACTTGTCAAAAACTCGAGAACAGTGGTCCCGATTGATCAATAATGTGCTCAAGATTTTGGTCTCTTTGATCGTTCTTTCCTTTATTGTATTAGCGATACTTCTACTCAACAATGGCAGTATCGATATGGTCGATATTTTGAAGGGGTTGGTGCCTGACCTTACTAAGGTTACAAGCCCAGTGAGCACTCTTGAGCCATATATTAGTAGTGCTGGGGCTGATTCAGCTTATTGGGTAGAACATGTCGTTAACAATCAACGAGATGTAATTATTGGAGCTTTTGGTACGGCAGTGGGCATAAATATGACATTTTTATTGCCATATACCTTGCTGTCTAAAGGTTGGTCCGCAAAAGAAAAAGACCTGTCGAGATATGACTTGGGTTTTGGGCTTTTGATACCGTTTATATTGGCTACTTCTTGTTTGGTCATAGTCTCCTCCTCGCAGTTTCATGGCCTCGTCGATAGTCCTGTAAATGAACAAGCATATAATCTCATATTGGATAAGAAGTTATCAAGAGATCACCACCATTATGGTGCGCTCGCTGACGATGCTAAAGAACAGCTCAGAATGGAGGCACCCTCATATGATAAGCAAATGAGTACCATCATGGCCAAAAGAAACACGGTTGATCTTTCTGCTACTTTAGAACCGATATTAGGTCGATGGGCTACAATAATTTTTGGCTTGGGAGTCTTGGCCATGGCTCTTAGCACAATGCTCGTCCATATGATGATGAATGGATATGCTCTTGGAGAGGCTATTGGCCGACCATTTGATAAAAAACCATATTTAATTGGATCAGCAATCCCTGCATTGTTGGGGATCATCTCTCCTGTACTATGGTCAGGGAGTATCAAGACGGCATTGGTGATTCCAGCGTCGGTGATTGCGACGATATTCTTACCAATAGCTTATATCGCATTTATGATGTTAATGAATAGCAAGAAGGTTTTTGGCTCTGATCGACCTGGAGGAGATCAGCACTGGCTTGTAAATGTCTTAATGTTGATATCAACAGGGGTGGCTCTTTTTGCGTCGTTGTGGGCCATATATGCCAAGATTCAAAGTCCTAAATTTTATGAGAAGTCCCTTGCTATAGTAGGATTGATAGTATTCGTGATAACCATTGCTATAGGATTAAGGGGTTTCATTAAAAAAGAGAAACAACATGCCTAAGGTCGGGGTGGGAATAGTAGGCGTAGGAATGATTGCTCATTTTCATGCCAAAGCGCTTAGTGAGATTGTTGATGCCCAATTAGTAGGCGTCTTTGGCCGTACGAATTCGAAAAGCTTAAAGTTTGCCGAACAGTACTCATGTGCAGCCTTTGATACTTTAGAAGCCTTATTGTCATCAACTGAGGTCCAGATGGTGTTAATAGCTACTCCTACCGGGAGGCATCTGGACATAGCTATAAAGGCGGCTATGCATGGAGTTCATGTCTTATGTGAAAAACCTCTTGAGGTAAGTACTGAGCGAATCGAACAGATGATCGATATATGTCATTCCAATGAGGTTCTTCTTGGGGGCATATTCAACAGGAGGTTTAATAGGGCCGTCGAACTACTAAAAGAAGCAATAGAATTGGGCAGATTCGGTCAGCTCACGGTATGTGATGCACAGATTAAGTGGTATAGAACCCAAGACTATTATGATTCCGGAGGTTGGCGAGGCACATGGGATCTTGATGGAGGAGGAGCTCTTATGAATCAGTCTATTCATACGATTGATTTATTGCAATATTTTGTCGGTCCTATCAAGAGATTGTGTGCCACTATGAAAACACTAACCCATCAAAATATTGAAGTAGAAGATACAGCTGCCGTTCTTTTAGAATTTGAAAACGGAGCGATCGGAAGTATTCAGGCATCAACCTCTTGTTGGTCAGAGCAAGGACTCCCAGCGCAGGTCAACATATGTGGAGAGAAAGGAAGTGTTTTTTTAGAAGATGATAAGTTTAGTCACTGGGAGTTTGAAGAACCACATAAAGTTGACACCTATATTAGAGACTACTTGATGACAGATGGGGATGGAGGATTAGGGGCCAATGACCCAAGGGCTATCAACTATGATGGACATGTTAGAAATATTAGCAACTTTATTGAAGCGATTAAGGGAAAACAAAGTCTAAGCATAGACGGATCTGAGGCAATGAAGGCTGTTAAGATTATAGAATCAATTTATCTCAGCACTAAGTATCAAGGTAAATGGATAACATTATAAAATGAAACTGACTGGTTTTACAGATGAGGCGTCTTCTAAATTGAACGATCAGATCCGGGTCACACAAGAACTAGGGTGGGAGTATTTGAGCGCCAGAACCTTTGGCGCAAAAAACATTCATGATCTTACGGAGGGCGAGTTTGAGCAAGTATGTGAACAGCTCGATATGAGCAATATTAAGGTGGCAGAATTTGGGACGCTCATAGGTAATTGGTCCAAGGACATTTTGGATGATTTTGACATTACAAAAGCAGAGGTGGCTAGATGCATCCCTAGAATGCAACGACTTGGGGTAAAAATCGCTAGGATTATGTCTTTTGCACAAAGACCTTGGGGCGATGAGCAATATGCTCATGAGCGCTTCAAGAGATTACGGTGGATTGTAAACCAATTTATAGATGCTGACTTGGTGCCAGCACATGAAAATTGTATGAACTGGGGAGGATTCTCAGCACAGCATTCCTTGCGACTGCTAGAGGAAGTGCCAGGGCTACAGTTGATTTTTGATACAGGTAACCCAGTATTTCAAAAGGATCGATCTAAGCCTGAGCCGTATCCATATCAAGACGCTTTGGAGTTTTATCAAAAGACTAAGCACGCTATAGTCCATGTCCATGTAAAGGATGTCATTGTTTCTGAATGTGACGAGATCACATACACTTACCCAGGAGAGGGGATGGCATATATAAAGACCATAATCACGGACCTATGGTCTTCTTCCTATGATGGATTTGTTGCTATAGAGCCTCATATGGGCAAGGTATTTCATGAGGACTTCTCCTCTCAAGATGCTTCTTACGAGTATGAGACATACAAGAAGTTCGGAGAGCGAATGGAGAGATTAATAAGACAAGTTGAGCTTGAAGGCAAAAAAAAGGATGACCATTAATTGATGATCATCCTTAACGATGTTTCTTGCCTATCTTTTAAAGAACTTTTTTAATAAGTTCAGACCAAGAGAGGTTGCTTCATTTTTTAAGTTGCCATCACCATCTTTATCTAATAAAGAAGTGATAAGACTCGGATTAGCCGCTTTCTGATTGGCGCTACTTACTGCTCCAGACAATATGCTTGATAAATCGGAATTGCTGAGGCCAGATGATCTTTTCTGCTTGCCAAGCATTCCCAAGACCATTGGTGCTAGCTTAATTAAGAGGTTAGAAGATTGACCTGAGTTTAGACCGCTCATTTTGGATAATGCATCTATAGCACCACTTTGCTTTGCTCCTAAGAGATGCCCCAATATACCTGCGCCATTAGCGGCTCGAGAATTATTTACAGGCGAATTGCCCTGTACATAACCCATTACATCATCGAGGATACTCCCGTCGTGATCTCTATCGAGAGCAGCACCTAAGGCTGACGCACCTGAAGAGTTGGACGTATTTTTAGCAAGAGCGTTCATGAGAATTGCCATGCCATCAGATACAGCGGATGATGTCTGTTGCTTACTTGCTCCTTGTCCAATTTGATTGGTCAAAGCTCCGATCACATCATCAGATAATTGAGATTGGAGGAGGTCAAAAATATTTGCCATGTATTAAAGAAAATTTATAAATGTTAAATAAATAATTATGGTATAATTTTTGACACCATAATTCATGAAGCTAACAGTGCTATCATGATAAAAATTCCAAAATACATAATCATCTTGTTAATGTTATCATATAAGTTGTCTACAGCTTCTAATTCTGATGTCACCCAGAACTACATTAAGGGGTATGCTCCGATAGCTATACAAGAGATGCAACGAGTTGGGATTCCCGCCAGTATTAAGATGGCTCAGGCGATTTTAGAATCCAACAGTGGACGTAGCACCCTGGCTAGACAGTCTAATAATCATTTTGGGATTAAGTGTGGAAAGAACTGGACCGGTGGCGAGGTCTATCGAGAGGACGACGACTATGAGAACGGTTTGTTGATAAGGAGTTGCTTTAGAGCTTATGATGATCCAGCCGAATCGTTTTATGCGCACTCAGACTTCCTTGCCAACCCATATTCTAAGAGATACAAATTCTTGTTTGACTTAGATCCTTACGATTATAAATCATGGGCTAGAGGTTTAAAAAAAGCAGGATATGCTACAGATCCAAACTATCCGACTAAGCTGATTAATATTATTGAATCTTATAGGTTGTATGATTTGGACTTAGGGTTAATGCCAGATGGTGCTCAACAAGAACTAATCGTTCAAAATGATCAAGTAAAAGCATCATCCTCAGAGCCAATAGCTGTCAATGATATGGGCAATGCCGCAGTCAATGCGACAGTAAGTGATAGAAAGACATCTGGAACTGCTATAAGAAACTCAGCGCCAGTACTTGACAAAGAGGGTAGGTATATCGTCAAAGCCGGAGAAAACATGATGGCGATAGCGGAGCGCTATAATATATCTCCCAAAAAACTCTATGTGCAAAATCGTATTCCATTCGGGGCAGAACCAATGGCTGGAGAATCACTTAAACTTGACGGATATATACATTTTGGTAAAAGACCCGATTATACCAAACAAAAGTCTTCTCAACAGGCAAAGCATGTTTGGAAAGAAAAAATCAGTATCACAGTATCACTGTAAGTGATTGTTACTCACTAATTAATGATGCCTTGAGATATTCTCTATTCATCATGGCGATATTTTCAGTAGATATTTCTTTAGGACATTCTACTTCGCAAGCACCTATATTAGAGCAAAAACCAAAACCTTCTTTGTCCATTTGGGCAACCATTCCTCGTACTCTCTTGGTTTGTTCAATTTTTCCTTGAGGCATTTGTCCTAAATGGGCAATTTTGGCAGAGGTAAATAACATGGCAGAACCATTAGGACATGCTGCTGCACAAGCGCCGCAACCTATGCATGCTGCAGCATCAAATGCCGCAAGTGCTGTATCTTTTTCGATAGGAATAGAGTTACCATCAGGAGCTTGCCCAGTATTGACCGAGATATAGCCTCCAGCCTGAATTATATTGTCGTAGGCCGACCTGTCAACCACCAAGTCCTTCATAATAGGAAAGGCCTCTACTCGATATGGTTCAATGACGATCGTATCGCCATCTTTGTACTTGCGCATGTGTAATTGACAAGTAGTAGTTCCCTTTTGTGGCCCATGAGGCCGACCATCAATCACCATGCTACATGAACCACAGATTCCTTCACGACAGTCGTGCTCAAAAGCAACAGGGTCTTTCTTTTCTGAAATCAATTGCTCATTGAGGACATCGAGCATCTCTAAAAACGACATATGTTCACTGGCCTCAACATTATGTTGTTCAAAAGACCCTTTAGATTGGTTGTTTTTTTGTCTCCAGACCTTAAGATTAAGTTTCATATCTGTTGCTTTTATAAGTATAGAGATTATTTGTAGCTCCTTGTTTTGAGCTCTACGTTTTCGAATGTTAAATCTTC
>CAZJHC010000230.1:0-6032 GCA_964545645.1 uncultured Saprospiraceae bacterium | reverse complement strand
TTGCTGCGGCAGGAACGTCTACATCATTCACCAATTTTGTTGGAGTGATATTCCCTGCTAATCTAAGTAATACAGTCGCTGTTACAGGCGTAAGAGATCAGAGCAGCTATAGCAGATGCAACACATGTCATTCTGGGAGTGCTGTAGACTTTACAATACAGATGCAGCGCAGTAACAATACTAGCCGAAATTCTATCTCATTAGCTACTTCTACCAATACACCTAAGTATGTTGGTGGATCTAGTGCTGCTACGGCTACAACAGCGGGTATAGCCGCATTAGTTTGGGCCACTAATAGCAATATGTCAAGAACTCAAGTTCTCGATAGATTGAAGCAGGCGTCGGATTTTTATCCTAGCCGCAGTGGTTCGTTTGGATATGGAAATATAAATGCAGATGCCGCAGTGCGTGGTGTTGGATTCTAAGAAGCAATAATAATGTTCTTTAAAAAGCGCTTGATCAGACATCAAGCGCTTTTCTTATTTATAGGCAGTAGGAGAATGTAGTTTTATTAATTCTTGGGACTGCTATACAACTGTCCTTCGATCATCATCTTGGAGATGATCTCACACATGATCTCTGAGGTGCCACCGCCGATCTGTCCGAGTCTAACGTCACGGTACATCCGTGCCAATGGATAATCCTCCATAAACCCATACCCTCCAAACATCTGAAGACACTGATGTATAACCCTATCCGCCAATTGGGTTCCTAACAGTTTGGCCATAGATGCTTCTTTGACAACGTACTCTCCATCTTTGTATCGACGGTATAAATCATATACGAAGACCTTAGTCATTTCTATTTCTGAAGCCATCTGAGCTATGCGATGTCTAAGCACTTGGAACTTATTGATCTTCTTGCCAAACGCCTCTCGCTCGCTCATATATTGCAAGGTGACCTCAAGAGCATAAGAAGACGCTGCTACGCCTCCGTTTGCCATAGATAAGCGCTCAGAGACAAAATGCTGCATGATGTAAAAGAATCCATGATTCTCGGCTCCTAACAAGTTAGCGGCTGGAACCCGAACATGATCTAAGGCTATCTCACCAGTATCAGAAGCATGCCAGCCTAATTTGCGTAATTCTGTTGCACTGAGTCCAGCAGAGTCGCGATCTACTAAAAACAAGCTGATGCCTTTAGCCTTCAGTTCAGGAGCGGTTTTAGCAACAATGATTAGAAAATCACTAAGCACACCATTTGTGATGAATGTTTTGGAGCCATTGAGGATGTAGTGGTCACCATCTTTGACCGCAGTAGTCCTCACTGCTTGGACATCAGATCCTCCACCAGGTTCAGTGATGGCGAGACACCCTATTAGTTCTCCTTTTATACCGGGTACCAGGTACCTTTGTTTCTGCTCTTCATTGCCTTCGGCGTTTATATGGGCGAGAGCCAACAACGGATGCGCACCTATAGAAGCTCCGAAGCCTCCAGAGTTCATTCGAGCGATCTCTTCATCAAAGATGACATTATAGAGCACATCGGCGCCCATGCCACCATAGCGCTCAGGGAATGTCATACCAAAGAACCCCATAGCGCCGAACTTGCGATATATTTCTCTTGGTAAACGACCATCTAACTCCCATTGATTGATATGAGGTCGTACCTCTTTCTCAAGAAAATCTCTAAAAGTTTGTCGGAACATCTGATGCTCCTCGGTAAAAAAGTTATTGTTCATCAATGAGTAGTTGTAGAGATGTTATTTAATATGGCTGTCATAATTTGTTCTTGAAATTTTTCAGGAAGATCATGCCCCATTCCGTCGATGATACATTTTTTAGCATTTGGGATTAAGCGATGATACTTTTGGGCGTGTTCAACTAGTATAAGTGGGTCTCCAGTACCGTGTAATATCAGCGTGGGGATGCTGATTTGCCCCAATCGATCATATCGAGATCCGCTTTTGGCGATAGCGACGCCATGTTGTCTTGAGGCTTTAGGGTTATAGCCTTTCCTTCTAGAGACTTCATAATAGGCTCTGTTTAGGACAGCGTGTTTGTTGACTTCATATGACGCATCACCATGCAGCAAGTGATAAATGCTTAACTGCGCCTTCATGCTATTAATCGCTGATCTATTCAGACTATACTTCAGGTATATTCGTCCTACTCCCAACCTAAATGCTGGAGTGACTTGGGTCAACTCAGGATCATAGAAATATCCTGTTGATAGGAGTGACGATAGCGATAGAAACCGGTCAGGATAGTCCAATACCAATGTTTGAGAAATCATGCCTCCCATAGATACTCCTATCACATGAGCCTGATCTACCTTGAGATGATCCAAGACCGCAATGGCGTCAGCTGCCATTTCTGATAGCTTGTAATAGTTTCCTTTACCCCAATCTTCAACCCAACTGGAGTTTCCTACATCACGATTGTCCATTCTGATGATCTCATATCCAGCATCGGTCAGTCCATCAAGTATATATGCAGGCCAATCTAACATGGTTTGTGCTAATCCATTGACGAGTAATACAGTTCCTTTATGTTCAGAGGACGGTGGTATCTGATTATAGTGAATCATCAGATCGTCAGATATATGAACCTCACCTGTTACTCCATATACATGTTCGACCGGGTCCATTGCCGCAATCTTATTAATTAACTCATGATCTCCCGAACTTATCTGATATCCACCCTTGAAGAATAGATAACTTCCTATAACCGCTATAATTAGTACAAAAAGTAAAATGGTCATCAATCTTCTGTATAATGTTTAACGATTCCAATAGCTTGTTCTCCACCGCCAGTATAGAGCAAGTAAAGTTGACCATCATCATCCTCATAAATATCCGGCTCTCTAAGCTGATTTTGAGGGTGAACTTACTTCGCCTCGTAGAGATGAGCTCGGCATTTCTTCTGCTCCTTTCTACTCCAATTCTGCTTGCATTAGATTTTGAGATCCTCAGTAAATGTAGGTGATAGGATTAGATAATTCTACGTGCTTATTGGCAGAGAGACAAGCAATTAGGGTAAATCGCAGAGATGTCAAAAGACAATTATGTCGTTTCAATTGAGCAGATATAAGTAAATAGATTCCTATCATTAGGTGCACTTATGAACTTGATCAATTATGCTATCTACTAGGACTAAGCTATTATATGGAGTGGGCTTCTCGGCTAGAGGTATAAAAGATGGTCTTTTTCAGATTTTTCTGTTTTTCTATTTCAATCAAGTCTTGGGATTGGACCCCGCTTTTGCAGGATCTGCTTCCCTTATAGCATTGCTTTTTGATGCTGTGACGGATCCTATAGTCGGATTATGGTCAGATCGATTCAGATCCGAACGATGGGGGAGGAGACATCCATTTATGGTATGGTCTGCAGTTCCTTTAGGGATTTTTACGTACTTACTCTTTCTACCTCCCTCAGGTTTAGGGCAGATAGGCTTATTCATATGGCTGACCACCTTTAGTGTTTTAGTGAGGGCGGCGCTGACGTTTTTTGTTGTGCCACATATCTCTCTTGGTGCGGAGCTTACTGAGGATTATAATGAGCGCACTTCAGTGACGGCCTACCGGATTATGTTTGCGGCCTTAATAGCACCTATAGTCATGATAATTGGATTCACTCAGTTTTTTAAGGGCATCGATGGCGATAATGGTATGTTTAATGCAGCCGCCTATCCTAAATTTGCTTTGTTCTGCGCTGTGCTCATGATCATTTCTATTCTCATTATGGTCTGGGGTACTCGGCATGTCATACCCTCCTTACCCCAAGTCGCTAAGGGTAATGATAGACCTTCCTTCATGCAAATGTTACGGGGTTTTGGTGTGGCAGTTCGGATGAAGTCCTTTGTTACATTAGTGGGATATATAATGATGGTGTATGTAGGGTTAGGGATCGGCATAATATTGACGACCTACTTTATGACCTATTTTTTTGAATTGACGGAGTCAGAGATGGCCTTGTTGCCGATAGCTTCAGCAGTTGGAGCCCTTGTTGCGTTTGCTCTTGCTCCACGTATGAGTAAGCGATATGATAAAAAGAAAAGCGCCATAATCAGCACCATTTTATTTGGGTTGTTCTTTTCGGCTCCATTCATATTAAGATTGTTAGGCCTTTTTCCTGAGAATCATACGGCTGCCTTGCTACCTACTTACGTACTGCTGATAACTGTAGCATATGGATTCCTCTGGGTAGCGATGAGCTTGGGTGCTTCTATGATGGCAGACATAGTCGACGAGTACGAAGTGAAGAGTGGTCTGAGACAAGAAGGCTTGTTTTTCTCTGTAATGTCATTTTCTCATAAGATGACCACAGGAGTAGGTACTTTTTTAGCAGGATTAATTTTAAGCATCATTGCTTTTCCTGTTCAATCCGATGTTAGTGCGGTTCCGGCAGAAATAATCAGGGATTTGGGAATAGTCGGTGGACCAATATTGTTGGCAATTTACTGGGCTTCCTTATTGTTTTTATTCAACTACCCACTGACTAAAGAGACCTACCAAAAAATTAGAAGCCAGCTTGACGAGGTCTCATAAGCTTAAAAAAAGAAAGCACTTCTCATGATTGAAAGGTGCTTTATATAGTTTGTGACTCTTGACTTATTTCAAGAGTTATTTTTTAGCGCTATTATGGAATGAGCTCCACTTCTATAGCTAATAGACCCTTAGGGCCTTTCTCTGTGTTGAATCTTACCTTATCGTGTTCCTTAATTGGATCCTGCAATGCATTTATATGCACGAAAATGCTATCACGAGTCTTGTCGTCTGTGATGAAGCCATATCCTTTTTCTGTATTGAAGAATTTGACCGTACCTACTCGCTTAGCATCAACAGGTTCATTTTCTCTATATGGTACGCCTAGAGGAATATCTTCTGCCTTGACCACTTTTTTCTTCTTAGGATCTGGTGGAGTATCAGAGAGGTTTCCATTTTCATCAACATATACCAGTTGATCTTCAAATGCTACTTTGCCTCTTTCCATTTTTTCTTGCTTGCGTCTTAGACGCTCCTCCATTTTGTCTTGCTTCTTCTTCCTTTTCTTTTTTTCCCTTTCTTTTTTGCTGAACGTCTGTTGCGATCTGGCCATACCAAATTTTAGTTATTACGAAATCAGGAGGAAACTACAGCGATTTTGGAAAATAGGTCGGTCTCAGCTATTTCAAAAAAAACAAGTTCAAGCTCCGTTGATGCGGCAAAGATATTGTTTTTTAACGATTGGCGTAAACGAAGTGATTTCCTTATAACTTTGACCATTAATCAAGCCTTGTTCTCTTACTGTCAGAATAATGTTGGAGACATGGTCGTTTTGTAATTTCAAGTAAATAATAAGAAGAAATGAGAAAGATTTTGGCAATATACGCCCTTGCATTATTATGCATCAGTTGTGGTGATGATGATCCTGGAACCGGAGGTCCAATTAACCCAATAAGTGCAGATGCTGTATTCTGGACAGGTCCAGAACTCACATTCACTTTAGGAGATGGCTTAGACCATCGTCAAGAAGTCAATCAGGATCGCCTTACTGATAATGTCATCATAACTCGGAGTATCATAGGAGGTCAGATTTTTAATTTTGTGACAGAGACGGCTGCATCCAGTGGTATAAGCCCTGCTGGTACGGAGTGGGCAGTTGGAAGAGCTGAAAATGCTGAAAATCTCGAATTTGCACCTTTTAGACAGACGGTCGGAGATCCAAGGGACAGAGTAGTTGGACTTGACCTCGTATTACACTTGATCGAAGATGATATCTTCATCGATGTCACATTTACCTCGTGGTCACGAGATATGAATGGAGGTTTTGCTTATAGGAGGACGACACCTTAATACTAGTTCTCAGATATTTATATGGTGGATTATTGAATTGATTGAGACTTTAATCCGATAGAAGCAACCTAATTATAGGATTGTTCGTATTAACCTTGGTAACAACGTTGCTTAGACAGCGTTGATTTTTTTGTATCAAAATAACACCTGATTTGAGACATACATTTTTATACGTATTACTCGTCCTGGTTGCTATAGGAATAATGGCATGCGGTGATGACGATGATCCCGTAATAGAAGGTCCGACTATATGGAAT
>CAZJHC010000229.1:0-6038 GCA_964545645.1 uncultured Saprospiraceae bacterium | reverse complement strand
TGCCATCTGTATTTCGGTTGTGGAGGGGCGGAATATAATGGACATCATCTAGCTGGGCTGATATGTCTTTAACAAAAAGCATCAAAAACCCGAATACAAAAACTTTTAGGGTTAAGCTTATAGAAAGAGGGGCTCTCACAGGTATAAGACAATTTATACCCACTATAACCCCAATAGCGTTAACAACAATTTAATGCTAAATGACGTCTATTTATCAGCTTAATTATTAAATATCAAAGTTAGGCTCAAGTTCGCCCTTACCTTCTCCAGAATAGAAATCATTGATAATTCTGATCACCTCATCAGCATCATCTACAATAGGTATAAGATCCATATCATCAGGACTTATATTACCATGTGTATCTAGCACGGTTTTTTGAATCCAATCTTTTAATCCTGACCAAAAGTCCGTCCCTACTAGAATGACTGGCAGTGGTGAGATCTTCTTAGTCTGGATAAGGGTCAAGACTTCGAACAACTCATCAAAAGTCCCAAATCCTCCTGGTAACGCTACAAATGCTTGTGCATACTTAACAAACATTACCTTACGTATGAAGAAATAATTATGATCTATATCCTTGTCTGGATCGATATATCGATTGGAACTCTGCTCAAATGGGAGATCGATGTTTAAACCGACAGAGATGCCTTTGGCTAGGTGAGCCCCTTTATTGCCAGCTTCCATGACACCAGGCCCTCCACCAGTAATGACTCCGTAGCCTGCTTCACAAATCTTAGACGCCACTTCTACTGCCAGTTCGTAATATTTCTCACCAGGCTTAGTTCTTGCAGAGCCAAATACCGAAACACACGGATCAATTTTATTAAGCTTTTCAAATCCTGCGACAAACTCGGAAATGACCTTGAACATAGTCCATGAGTTCTGTCCATTCTTATGGGCCCAATGCTTACTATTTTTAGTTTCCTTCGTCATGATATGATATTTATAAAAAGCGAAACCCACTATTGGATAGTAGGTTTCAATAAATCTAATAATTTATAATTTTCCTCAGTGCTAATTAGCTATGGAGCTTTTATTGAGAGCCTTGTCAATATAGGACTTCACTCCTGCGATACCACCATGCTCTTTAAGCAACCTCTCGATGACAAGATCATTAGAACTGAATGTTGGAACATTCTTGGACACTTCTTGTACAGATACTTTGGGTCCTGACAATATGATCAATCGCTCCACTACATTACGCAGTTCTCTGATATTGCCTGACCATGCATGCTTCTGAAGCTCCTTAAGTGCAGCAGGTGCAAACTTCTTAACAGGAATGCCATACTCGCTACAGATGATCTTGGAGAAATGCTCTACCAGCAATGGAATATCTCCTTTGCGATCTCTAAGACTCGGAACTGATACGATAATCACCGCCAGTCTATGGTATAGATCTTCTCTGAAGTTCCCTTTAGTTATTTCTGCTTTGAGATCCTTGTTAGTAGCAGCAATAACACGCACGTTAACTGCAATCTCTTTATCACCACCCACACGAGTGATTTTATTCTCTTGTAATGCTCTCAAGACCTTGGCCTGAGCTGACAGACTCATATCGCCGATCTCATCTAAGAATAGTGTGCCATCATGAGCTAGCTCAAACTTGCCCGCTCTACTCTTATGAGCCGAAGTAAATGATCCCTTCTCATGTCCAAACAGTTCACTTTCAATGAGCTCTGATGGAATTGCTGCACAGTTTACCTCTATCAGAGGCTTTTCATTTCTTCCACTTTTCTCGTGAATCCACCTGGCCACCAACTCTTTACCAGTACCGTTTTCACCGTGAATCAATACTCTGGCATCAGTGGGTGCCACTAGGTCTATAGTCTTATGTATCTGAGTAATAGCGGCTGACTCGCCGACTATATCAATGGTCTTCTTCTTAGAAATCTTTCTTTGGAGAACTTTTTTCTCTGTGATCAAGCTTGACTTGTCCTGAGCGTTTCTGATCGTGATCAATAGTCTATTAAGATCTGGTGGCTTAGATATAAAATCAAATGCACCTTTCTTAACGGATTCTACAGCAGTATCAATATTTCCGTGACCTGATATCATCACTACAGGAAGATCAGGCTGCAGTGTTTGTATCTTTTCTATGACCTCCATGCCATCCATCTTTGGCATCTTGACATCAAGGATTACTACATCATACTTGGCTTGCTTAATCTTAACAAGACAATCCAGACCATCTACTGCCTCTTGTATTTCATATTTTTCCATTTCAAGGATATCACGTAATGTTGTACGGATACCCTTATCATCATCCACTATCAAAATTTTAGGCATGCTTTCTTAATTTTTCCCTAAGTCAAATAAATTCAGCAGCTAATATATTAAAGAAATTTGTAATATGATTGTGGATGCGTATAAAAATATCGCAGTATGTCACTATTTGTGCATTGCCAACCATGCCATGAGACCACAACTGATCTCTAATGCTCCTTCGTCTATATCAAAGGTGGGCGTATGAACGGCAGCACTATTACTACCATCCTCAGATGCCGTGCCTAAACGATAAAAGCACGCTGGGACAACTTGAGAATAATATGAGAAGTCTTCTGCTGTCATCCGCTGAGGGAGCTCTACGACATGGTCATCGCCCATGTATTGTCTCATAAGATCACGGGCCCGATGCGTCATATCAGGATCATTATAAAGACTTGGATAGCCTTTTTTAATCTCAAGCTCCACTTGAGCTCCGTAGGACTCGACAATATGTGTTATCCGTCGCTCAATAAGCTTGTGTGCCTCCTTGCGCCAGTCTTCATCAAATGTCCTAAAGGTGCCTTCCATCATTACTCTGGTGGGGATCACATTAGTGGCACCGCCATCACTATTGATCTTGCCAATGGATAATACCGACGGCGTATTAGGATTAGCATTTCTGCTAACGATAGTCTGTAACGACTGGATCAACTCAGCAGAAATCATAATGGGATCTATCGTCTCTTGCGGCATCGCACCATGACCTCCCTGACCTATGACAGTGATGAATAGCTCATCACATGATGCCATGAAAAAGCCCGGGTGATAACCGATCTTACCTACAGGCAAACTCGGATGTACGTGCTGTCCATAGATCTGTGCAACTTTAGGATTTTGCAAAGCACCATCAGCAATCATCATAGACGCACCTCCTGGCAACTGCTCCTCACCAGGCTGAAAGATAAACTTGACTTTGTGCTTAAGATTTTGCTCTAAACTCTTGAGAATCATGAGAGAACCTAGAAGGGACGCTGTATGCACATCATGCCCACAAGCGTGCATCACGCCATCATTAACTGATCGATACTCCACTGTTGACTCCTCTTGAATTGGTAAGGCATCCATATCCGCACGCAGCGCAATAGTCCTGTCACCCTGCCCTATAATCCCAGTTATCCCGGTTCCAGATCCTAATCTATCTTTATAGGCAATGCCCAGATCATCCAACACAGCCTTAACATACTCTGCTGTCTTATACTCTACAAATGATAACTCTGGATTCCTATGGAGATGTCTTCTGATCTCAACAATCCGAGCCGTATGAGTTTTAGCTAATGACTTAATCTTTGATATCATCCTGTATCCTCTTAAATAATATTGCAAAGTTAGACGAACCAAAATATATATCGTCGAGTATAGAATAGTGCAAGGTATAATCATGACTCAACGATTTGGGGTTGCGTGTTGAATCACATCGATCTATTGGAAGCAGACCGAGACCTATATAAGGTCTATCTACTACTTCTTCTCGCGGCAGATAGTCTCCAATTAGTGATAATTCTCCGCTGAAGAGATCTCTGAGGTTACTCATAATGGTCGACCGTTTATTAGAAATTATAAGAAGTGGTAATAGTGGCAAGAAGAGTAAGCCAGCGGCTATTTTGGAAAGCAAACCCCGTTGACGCTTAGCCCATAATGAGGCTAAATTAAACTTAGAAAAGTGTTCGTAGGATTGGCCACCACGGAAGCTCAGATCACTATTAAACAGCGACTTCGTTCTTTCATTGTAGTAGTATACCTGGGTTTTTCTTTTGATGTGTTTTGCCAAGTTCTCAATATGAAATGGGCTGATTCTGATGGCTAATGAATCATAATCATTACCACTCACAAATGATGTGGATGGTAAAATCTCTTCTATCTGTGCACAAAAAACCGCTGAGCGCTCTGACTTAAACCTGTGGCTGTCACGCCGTCGCAACTTAAACAGCCCTACAGATACAACTACACATAGGATTGATCCTATTAGAACAGATAGCCTCGAAAACCTCAGACTCTCAGGTAAGAATGAATACAAAATCATAACTGAGGCAAATGCAATAGTCGAGGATACTACTCTTGACTTGCTACTGCGCTCAGATATGAAGTATCCAAAAAGACTCAGTACAGTTACATAGACCACTGATAATAACAGCGCAACTAATCCCACAATTGGCCAGTCTAAATAATCAAGTGACTTGAAGTATACCGAGCTCCATAAAGCGCTAATAATCAGATAGATTGAGCCAAACATCAGAACGTAAAGCAATCTGCCTATAAATCTCTGGCCCATCGTTTTGAGGAGGGCCAGAAAGAAGCTAATTACCGACAGGGCACCACCTATGAATCTGCCAATTCCTAAGTGCTTTTGAGCATAGATAGAAAGAGCATCATAGAAATGATAATTGCGACCCCAAGATTGAAATCCGCTTTCGCCCTTAAAATGAACCGCCTTCACCTGGTCTAATCGCAGCACTGGAATCCCCTTATCTTTTATTCGTTTAAATAGATCAAGGTCTTCGCCATACAAGAAGAAATCTTCATCAAACCCTTCTATATCCCTAAATGTCTTGTTCGGAATAAAAATAAATGCTCCAGTAAGAGCTTCTACTTGGTGCTCATGAGTTGTATGATCGCTATGATAGTAAGACCAGCTCTCCACGAATCTATCTAATCCTGTTATTCTTGCAATAGCAGTACTAATAGTAGGGAGCTTACGAGCAGATTCTTGCAGATAACCATATCTCCCGTCATATAGTGAGCCACCGAGCACTTCAACAGTTGATGTCTTATTAGCATGTGTTAATAACAAGGATATCGCTGCATTATCGATAACTATATCTGGATTCAAGAAAAGTAGATATTGAGACTTCGCCTCGTAAGCGCCTTGGTTGCTGGCATAGCCAAAACCATAGTTATATCTATTTTTTATTACCCTACAATCTGGATAGTACTGATGTAGTAATTGAAGGGTATGATCAGTCGAATTGTTATCAACTATAATTATTTCGACTTGCCCTATCGCTCGCTGAGAGCATAGAATAGAATCTATACAATGCCCTATGGTAGGAGCAGAATTATAAGTAACTATTATTACGGTAACAATGACCATGCATGAACTATGACAGCCTAAAGTTAGAGCTGATTGACTTTATACTCAGTCCGAGTGACAATTGAACGCCCCAAAGTTAATTCATCGGTATACTCTAACTCTCCTCCAAAAGATATTCCTCGTGCCAGTAATGATACCTTAATACCTAATGCGGCTAATTTTTTGGAGATATAATATATGGTCGTATCCCCCTCGACAGTCGGGCTAATCGCAAGGATAACTTCACTAATATCACTAACTCTAGTCCTCATCAAAAGGCTCTCAATATTAAGCTGATCTGCCGAGATGCCGTCAAGAGGTGATATAACTCCTCCTAATACATGATATAATCCATTGTACTGTCCCGTCTCTTCGATTGCCATGACATCTCTTATAGACTCAACAACACATATTGTTGTGGCTCGATTAGCTCTCTCCATGCAGATAGTACAAGTGTCTTGATCAGCGAGATGGTGACATGTCTTGCAGAACTTTATGCGTTCAATTAGCTTGTCAATTGGTTTAACAAATGCATTATTCATTTCATCCTTGTCCTTATTAATCAAGTGCATAGCCATGCGAAGAGCAGATTTCTTACCTACGCCTGGCAACAGAGAGAATGCATCTACTGCTTCTTGCAATAACTTGGATGAGTAAGACATTATAATTTTATTATATATCAATATTACAACAATTGGTATGATC